>NZ_JANSIF010000005.1:0-91910 GCF_047461935.1 Synechococcus sp. R55.4
TAGAGGTTCGGGCCTGTTTTGTTCTCTGGTAGAGCAGAGCAGGCTCAGGGCTACTGAAAGCCCGCTCCGTACCGCTTTAGCGGTCGGAGTCGGGTAGTTTACATTGGGATGGGCGTTAGAGTTGACAGGTGCGACGGCTGCGCTCCAGCTCCGGCTCGATCCAGGAGAGGGCGAAGTGACTCACACAGGGCAACTGCGGAAAGCGGCGGGCCAGCTCTGCCATTTGCACTTCTAGGCTGGGGCGCTGTCGTTGCGACTGTCCCCATAGGCCGGCGATGGCCGGACAAACGAAGGTTTGGGGAGAAGCTACGGCCAAAACCTGCTCCACCTGCTGGGCTACACAAGTGGCATCCTCACACCTGGCATAGGCCATTGGGTGCCATTCCATACCCGGATCAAAGCGGTCCCAGGGTTGCAGACGAGCGTCAAACCCTTCTCCTACTGCTTGGTTGCCTTCTGGGAAGAAGACAGCCCCCACCGGGATCCCCAGCCTCTGGGCGGGTTGGGCGACTTGCCGTAGATAATCGAGCACCCCATAGCGGGCAAACTCGACGCTGAGCTGCCAAAGCTGCTGCTGCCAGCGTTCTTGGCGAAGAGCGGCCCTGGGAGTCGGGGTGGGATCCCCCAATGGCTGCGGTGACTCCAATGAGTTGATGGAGGACAAATCTCCGCTCCGCTGCTCAGTTGCTGTGCTGTCTCTCTGGGCACCCCGATCCAAAAGCTCTAGGGAAAGCACCTGCTGAGGATTGGGCCAGGGATCCCCTGGCTGACGCCATCTGGGTTCCTCGGCGTAGGCGGCATCCAACTGCTGCACATCCCTCACCGTCACGTAGCCCTGGCTCAAATAGCGCTCCAGCAGCGCCCGACCCGCTGGATTTTCTGCCAAATCGAGGTAGGCTTTCCGAGCGGCCTCTCCGTGAATCCACAAGTCTCGGACGGTGGCCGCCACGCTGGATCCCCCTGAGCCACGCGGATAGCGAATGTAGTCGAAAAGGATCCCATCCGGCTGTCGCTGTAGGATGCGGCGGACTAACTCGGCAAAATCCCGCCGTGCCAAGGGATGAAAGGGATCCACAAATACCTCGCCAGGACTGCCCAGGTCTTCCGAAAGGGCTGTAGCGGGATCCAAGACGGTGGTTATGCCACGACCGTTGCGGGCCAGGGCCACCTGTCGATCGGGCCGTTGTCCGTAGCTGTAACCGAAATTGAGGGAAAACACCCAGGCATAGGCAGATAAGCCGCGGCGTCGTGCCGCCTTCAGAGCCAGATCCAACAAGTCGGCGTTGGGCTGTAAGCTGGGCCAGATCCCCCCTGCGCCATCCGGCAAAATAGAGCGGCCATCGTAAAAGGTCTCGATAAAGACGCGGTTGTAGCCCAGGTTCACTACTTGGTCGAATACCTGATCCAACACGCCCGGATTGGCATCACAAGGGTGCAGACGTACCCAAATGGCCTGGATCTGGGGCCAGCGTTGGCTGCGGCAGGCAATCAAGGCGGCACGATGCTCGTCCAAAATCTGCGCGTATTCGGCCCAGGCGACATCTGACCGGTTGGCCTGTTGGCGCAGTTGAGACTTGCGGGCCACTTCCGCAGGCGGTTGCTGACAGAAGGCATTGAGCAGGGATCCCGCCGGTTCCTGGCTGCCCTGAAGCCGAGAACCAGAGCCCGGGAAAAGAAAACGGCCCGGCCCCAGAAATTGGGCATGGGCTGCGATCCCCCATCCCAGCAATATCAGTGCGCCTAGCACACCCGCAAGCCAGCGGATCCCTTGGTTTTTCGGCAGTCTCAGCACCCTCAACCTCCACCGAGAATGGCCCCGATCGTACTCTTCTCCTGCCCAGAGAGCGGCTATTGGAAAAAAACAGCCGCCTGTGCCCAGACCGGCGCAATCCCTTGGTCGATCTCTACCTTAAGTCCGAGTGGTAGGGGGTTGCTCTTCGGTTTTGCCCCTTCCGCCACTGTGACCGTCAGCCAGGCTCTCATGGGGATCTCGCCAAAAGGCATAGATTAGCGCTTATGATTTAGTAGTAAACCTTTAGCTTTTCTTGATGTCCATGAAGGCCATTACCTTGCACCAACTGCAAATCTTCGAGGTTGCCGCTCGTCACTTGAGCTTTACCCGCGCTGCAGAAGAGCTTTACCTGACCCAGCCCACGATTTCCATGCAGATCAAGCAATTGAGCAAAGCTGTAGGGTTGCCGTTGTTTGAACAGGTGGGCAAGCGGCTGTATCTCACCGAAGCGGGGCAAGCTTTACACCAAACCTGCGAGAAGATTTTTGAACAATTGAATCAATTCGAGATGACCCTTGCCGACCTGAAGGGGCTAAAGCAGGGACGGCTGAGCATCGGAGTGGTCACCACTGCCAAATACTTTATACCCCGTCTGCTGGGGCCATTTTGTCAGCAGTATCCCGGCATTGACGTAGCTCTTAAGGTGCTCAACCGCCAGCAGGTTTTGGAGCGGATGAGCAACAACATGGACGATCTCTACGTGATGGGGATGCCGCCAGAAGATCTGGACGTGGTGGCGCAACCTTTTCTGGAAAATCCCTTGGTGGTGATGGCCCCCATTCATCATCCGCTGGTGGGCCAAAAGCGGATCCCTCTGGCGCGCATTGCCCAAGAACCTTTTTTAGCCCGTGAACCCGGCTCCGGCACCCGCATGGCTGTAGAGCGGCTCTTCGACAAGCATAACCTGAAACTCAACATCCGCATGGAGATAGGCAGCAGCGAAGCCATTCGCCAGGGCATTGTGGGTGGATTGGGCATTTCGGTTTTGTCTCAGCATGTGTTGGCCTTGGGGGGGTGGCAGCATCATCTGGCTATTTTGGATGTGGAAGAGTTTCCCATTCGGGGGTTCTGGCATTTGGTCTATTTGCGCTCTAAACGTCTTTCGGTGGTGGCCAAAGCTTTTGCCGACTTTCTTCTTTCCCAGGTTTCTCAAATGGAGCTGGACTTTGTGGCTAAAGAGCAGCACAAATCCAATTCAAATCCCAATCCAAATCCGCTTTCCGGCAAAGAGGCTGAAGCACAGCCGAGAGCTCTTGTCGCAACCCCCGGATCCCCTCAAAGTCGTGAGTGAACAATACTCGCAAAAACCCCAGGTAAGCCCGCGCCCACTCGTCTTCCGGATCCAGCTCGACGATTTGTTGAAAGTGCAACTGAGCTGCTTCCGGTTGCAGCAGCACCGCCAACAGCAAGCCCAGTTGGTAGTGGCTTTGGATTTGCTGGCTCAGTTGGCCTTGGGCAGCAGCCTGTTGCCTTTCCCCCTCCAGCAGTTGCCGTACCAGGATGCGATCTGGATCCGTCAAAAAAGTCGGGTATTGCAGGGTTGTCCAGGCATTGAGATAAAGGGAGAGGGCCTGCAGATCCCCAGCGGCAGCAGCTCTGGCCGCCTCGCGGAGAGGAAACAAGGGATCCGTTACAAGGGGGGATCCCTCCTTCGGCAAGCTCGACAGGGATCCTCTCCAGGATTGGTGTAGGGAATGGCGGATCCCTTTGGGCGACTGCCATTCCAGGTGGAGAAGGCCACCTCTTGGGAAGTCGGTTGTGGGCAGCGTCAAGATCTCTTCCACCAGCCAGCCGCCCGTTAAGTTGAGCTGCAGGCGATTCTGCCCCAGCACCCAGGCCCGCTTCTCCAAAACCCGTCCTTGCCCATCTTCCAGCCGCGCCCAAACCAGCGTCTGGGCCAAGTTCTGAGCTGGGCCTTGCCAGCGCAACTTCCAGGCCGGGATCCCCAGCTCCGACAGCGTCTCAACCTCCACCAGCTCCACCTCCCCAGCTTCCAGAGGCCACTTCTGCACCGTCACTCTTGGCATGCGAGGGAAGTAGGTGTGCAGCCGACCCAAGGTAGGCAACTCCACCGCCGGATCTTGTCGCCAGTCTGGGCTGCTGCGCAGGTGCTGCCGGATCTGCTCCTTAGTCGGGCCATAGGGGCCGATAATCCCCTGTTCCCCTTCCGCATCCACAAACCCATCCAGCAAGGATAGCTCCAGCTCCGGCCAGGGGGTTTGCCCGGCAGCGCGGAATGTAACCGGCCAGCGCTGAAGAGCCGACAAGTAGGTGAGGGTTTCGGAAGAGATCAGCTCTGTGTTGGGGAGAACCCCCAGCGTGGTGGTCAAACCTGGCTGGATCAAGGATTGGATCCACTGGGTCAGCTCCTGCGTGGGGTGCTTCCCCTGCCAGCGCATCTGGATCCCCGTCCACAGAGGGGCCACCCCTGGGGTGAGGGGCCGACCCAAATTGGCCAAGGCCAAGCAGCCCAGAACTAGCCCTGCACAGACTCCCCTTTGCAAAGCCCACGCACCCCAGCGTTCCTCCAACCACCGGCAAGCCTTTTGGATCCCGCCTGCTGATAACACGGCCAAGAGAGGCAGCAGGGGTAGGGTGAAGCGCACATCTTTGATGTCCACCAGGGTGTAGAGAAGGTAGCCCGAACCGTAGGTGGCCCACAAGACTGCCTCTCGCCTGTCCAGGGATCCCCACCCGCTCAGCAGCGGCAACCCACACAGAAAAGGGCTCATCTGCAGGGGCAAAAGGCGCAAGTAGGCAGTCCACCAGCACAGGGATCCCGCTGGGCAAGTGATGTAGTAGTGGGCAGTCTCGGCGTAAGCCCAGCCATTGCTGAGCACAAACAGCCAATTGGCCCCATACCAGGGCCAGCACAAAAGCAGCATCACACCCATCTCCAAGGCCAAGTGGGCCAGCCGCGCCGGCCAAGGGATCCCTTTCCACCACCCCACCGCTTTCCCAGAGCGCCAGAGGGCCTGACCTGCAACTCCCACCAAAGGCAGCAGCAAAAACAGCACCCCTGTCCACTTGGTGAGCAGCACCGCCGCCACCCCCGCCCCCACCCCCACCGCCCCCCACCAGGAAGGCTTCTCCCCATAGGCCCACAGCGCCCAAAACGCCAGCGTCACCGCCACCACCAGCGGCAACTCCAACATGTACACGTGGGCCAAAGCCGTGATCCCCGGATAGAGGAGCAGCAGCGCCGCCGCCAGCCAGCCCACTTCCCAGGAGCGATAGACCCGCTGTCCCAGCCGCTGCGTTGCCAGAACCAGCACCCCCAGCAACCCCAAGTTGAGCAACTGCCCGTCCGCCCGGCTGAACGGATGTAGAACTGCCAAGGGGATCCCCAGCCAATAGGCCAAAGGGGGGTAGCGCTGGTTCAAATGCAAAAACTGCTGCCCCCACAGCCCATCCCAGCGAAACCGTCCCAGGTGAAGCCCAAACGCCTGCGCCTGCAACAAATGCTGCGCCTCATCCCAGGCTGGCGGCAAGGGATCCGTCCAATTCCAGATCACCAGCAGCAGCAGGGCCACCATCCCCAGCCCGGCCCACCACCGCAGGAAAGGGATCCCCGGCCTGTGGGGTCTCTCCGGCAATGTCTCTCTCTCCTCGTCTGTACCGTTCATGCTTTGAAAACAATCCGCAGAGATTCAGCAGACATTGGGATCCCTTGCAACTGCCACCTGGCCTTGCCCCCCAGAGCTAAACTCAACCTGTGTCATTCTCAGCGCTCCTCCCATAGACCGAGAGCTTCAGCATCCCATGATCGCTCCATCTGCCGGCCCAGAAGGGGTTTGGATCCTTGCGGATCAACTCCACCCACAGCAATCCGCCCTCGCTTCCCTCTCGACCCTATCCCCAGACCGAGTTCCCGTCATTCTCATCGAATCTCACCGGTGGGCCAGCTCCCGCAACCACCATCAGCAGAAATTGGTGCTGGTCTGGTCGGCCATGCGTCACTTTGCCCAAGAACTGCAACAGCGGGGCTACCCAGTCACCTACGTGGAAGCCGACAGCTATGCCGAGCCCCTGCAAACCTGGGCCAAGCAGCATCAACTGCAGCAGATCCGCCTCATGCAGCCCGCCGATATTCCAGTCCGAGATGAAATAGAAAAGCTGAGATCCACCCTCCCTTGCCCCCTCTTGGTTGTGGAAAACAACCACTTCCTCTGGACAGCTGATCAATTTATCGAGTGGGCCTCAGGTCGCAAGCGCCTGCTCCTGGAAGACTTTTACCGCGAAGGGCGCAAACGCTTTCGCATTCTCATGGACGGCCCCAAGCCCCTGGGCGGGCGCTGGAACTACGACCGGGAGAACCGCCATCCTCCCAAACCGGGAATGCGCTATCCTCGGCCCCTCACCTTTTCCCCCGATGCCATTACCCAGGCTGTCATCGCAAAAGTTAGGCAACACTACGGCCATCACTTCGGATCCTTAGAAGGATTTGGCTGGGCCGTCACCCGCGCCCAAGCCCTGCAAGTGCTTGATCATTTCATTCACGAGCGCCTGCCCCACTTCGGCCCCTGGCAAGACGCCATGCAAGCCGGGGAAGACTTCCTTTTCCACTCGCTGCTTTCTCCCTACCTCAACTTGGGCCTGCTCACCCCCCACGAAGTCATCGCTGCCGTCGAACAAGCCTACCATCGCGGCGGGATCCCCCTGCCCTCCGCCGAAGGCTTCATCCGCCAGATCCTGGGCTGGCGGGAGTACATGCGCGGCTTCTACGAATACCAAATGCCCAACGGCTATGCCCAGAACAACTTTTTTGGCCACCAGCGACCCCTGCCAGAGTTTTTTTGGACGGGCAAAACCGACATGGCCTGTCTGCAGCACACCCTGGATCAAATTCGCCGTCATGGTTATGCCCACCACATCCAGCGGCTAATGGTGCTCAGCAATTTCGCCCTCATCAGTGGCATTCAGCCCCAGGCAGTAGAAGCGTGGTTTCAGGATGTGTTTATCGACAGCTACGACTGGGTGATGCAGCCCAACGTCATCGGCATGGGCCTTTTTGCCGATGGGGGCATGCTCTCCACCAAACCCTATGCCGCCTCTGCTCAGTACATCCGCAAAATGAGTGACTACTGCCGCCATTGCCGCTACAATCCCAGCGAAAAGGTTGGCAAACAAGCCTGCCCCATCAATACGTTGTATTGGGACTTCCTGTTGCGTCAGCGATCCCTCTTAGCCCCCTTGGGCAGAATGAAATGGGTATTGATCCATTTGGATCGCATGGAACCGGAGCTGAAGGCCCAGATCCAGGCGCAAGCCGCTGCTTGGTGGGATCCCTTGCAATCTGCACTCGACGAACAGAGTCCATCTCATTTGCAATCTGTCTAAGCACCAGAAGATTAAGCATCCGGTAAAATTGAGGCACCCTCCTACCACCTGTCGCTTTGTAAGGACTGCAAGCCATGAAATGTCCCCGCTGCAGCAAACAAGAAATCCGAGTTTTGGAATCTCGTTCGGCAGAAGGTGGCCAGAGTGTGCGGCGGCGGCGAGAATGCATGTCCTGTGGCTACCGCTTCACCACCTATGAGCGCATCGAGTTCATGCCCATCATGGTCATTAAACGGGATGGATCCCGCGAAAGTTTCAACCGCAACAAGATCCTGCAAGGGGTGATGCGTGCCTGCCAAAAAACCCCCGTCACCGTCAGACAGATGGAAGAGCTGGTCAACGAGATCGAAGAAAAGCTGCAATTGGAAGATGCCCAAGAGGTAACCAGCCTGCGCATCGGCGAGATGGTGCTGGAGCGCCTGCAACACCTAAGCGAGGTGGCCTACGTGCGCTTTGCCTCCGTTTATCGCCAGTTTCAGGGTATAAAAGACTTTGTCAATGAGCTGGAACAGTTGGAACCACCTCTGCGACGGGATCTGGAGCGGCTGCTGCAGGACTCCTCTGCCTCAGATTCCGAATCTTCAGGCTCCCCGGACTTGGTGGGGGAGTATTCGTGACGTGGGAACGACAGCGCAAGCCGGCCCTCCCTGGAAGCAGCGGGGAAATGGCGCTTGTGGGCGGGAAAAATTGCTGTGAAGAGATCGCCCATTCCAAAGGCTTAGCGGTATGCTTGGGGTAGTAATTGCGGCTTACACTAAAGCTAGAGCTGCACGCCTTTAGATTGCCGGTGTTCAGCACTATCCTTGGAGATCCCTGATATCTTGGATCCCTCTGTGTCAAGCTGTCCCAGCCCCCTGTCCTTCCGAGTCGATCCCAATTTATGCAATACGGTTTTCGGGGTTCTAGCCCCTCTGGCGCTCGCAACAGCAACAGTAACCCCAGTGGCTTTCGCTCCCCTGCCGCAATGGAGACGGGGCCAGGGGTGGTGCCGATTCAGGTGTATCAACAAGTGGCCGAAGAGTTGGAGTCTGCCCGTCAGCAGGTAAGCCTGCTTTCCTCGGAAAACCAGCACCTGCGCGCTCTGCATCAGCAGTTGTCTGGAGAGCTCGCTGCCATCACCCGAGAGTTCCAGGGGCAATTGGGCCACACCCTGAAGCGCCTGCAGCAAATCAGCCTACGGCTTGCTGACGCAAATGGCCAGGCTGCCCAAGTTGCTGCAGCTTCTGAAGCCTCTTTCCAACAGAACAGCCCGACTGCCAATCCCGGCCAACCGGAGGCCCCGCCCAGCTACGATTTTTTGAATCGCCTCAAGCGCCGACAGGCCCGCAACGAGACCCCCTCCTTCTCATCCAACGGCTTTGCCCCGTCCTCCTTTGATTCCCTTCGCCACCCTTCCACCCACACCTCTGCCGAGCCCTACCCCCGCACTGGCTACCAGGTTCCTTCCCTGGACGAGTTGATGCAGGATAGGGGCGGCCCGGATCCCTATCTCGGCGAGGCAGACTCCTCAGCCTATTCCACCGGCATTTATCAGCGGGTACGGGAGCAACATCACGGATCCCAGGGCTCTGCCGTCCTTTGGATGGCCGCTGCAGTCGTCTTGGTCGTCGGATCGTTTGGGTTGGGATTTGTAGCCGTACAGCCGTTTTTGCGCAACAACCCACCGCCCGTGCAAGCACCCTGAGAGCTGTTCACAGGATGCCCCAAAACTTGCTAGGTTCTGTTGGTCTTTATATTTGTATTATATTTGTATATTTGAGCCAGAAGAGAGCACCTGGGAAGTCGAGAAAGCTCAAGAAGTTCCTGACCAACTTGTCAAAACGAGAAAACAAATGCCGATACTGCTTCAGCTTCTGAAAAAAGCACTCTACTGGGTGCCTCTCTCTGTAAACATGCCGGTCGTAATCTTGCACCACCCTCCTCTTCTTCCTAGAAGGAATCACCACCCGACTCTCCCCTATCCTCTGCGTAAATCGATGGGAATCCTATCCTCTATCCCCTATCACTTTCGTGTGTTCTTCTTGCCAGCTGTATCCACCTCGACTCCTGCCCAAGGCTTGCTCCCCTTTGGCTGCGCAGGGGTGAGCACGAACGATGGTTGAGTCCAGGACAAGATGCTCTCAATCGGGTTCTGTGATGAAGAACTGAAACATTCTCTCCCAGACTCCCAAGCGACTCCAGCGATGGAATCTTGGGTAAATGGTGTACCACTTTCCACATCTTTCCGGGAGGGATCGATGCGGATGGCGAGACTCGAACTCGCAAGGCAAAGCCACACGCCCCTCAAACGTGCGCGTATACCAATTCCGCCACATCCGCTTCCGAGCCTAACCATCATAGCGACAGAAGGGTGGAGTTGTTAAGGGCATTGGCCATTTTGCAGCCGACGGCTTGTCCTGCCTTGTTGACATACTCCCCATGCCTGAAAGTTAATCCTCTGTCCAGAAACGCTCGGAAAGATACTTGTCAGCCCCGTCACAAAAGATGGTCACCACCACTCCAGAGGAGAGCTGACGGGCCACCTCTAGGGCTGCCACCACATTGGCCCCGGCAGAGATGCCCACCAGCAAGCCTTCCTCTAAAGCCAAGCGCTTAACCATTTTCTGGGCTGCTTCTGTGGAGATCTCGATGTGCTGGTCAGGCAGGGTGGGATCGTAAATCTCGGGTTTTAGAGCTGTGGCCATGTGCTTGAGCCCTTCCAGGCCATGGAAGGGAGAGTCGGGCTGCATGGCAATGATTTGGATATCCGGGCGATACTCTCGCAGGCGCCGCCCCACCCCCATACAGGTGCCGCTGGTGCCTAGCCCGGTAACAAAATGGGTGACCTGCCCCTGGGTTTGCTCCCAAATCTCCACCCCAGTGGTTTCGTAGTGGGCTTGCCAGTTGGCGGGGTTGCTGTACTGGTCAGGGTAGAAATAAAGCTCGGGGTTTTCCGCATAGAGGGCGCGGGCTTTCTCGATGGCCCCATCGGATCCCAGAGCGGGATCCGTCAGAACCAAGTCCACGCCATAGGCAGCCAGGATCTTCTTGCGCTCCGGGCTGGCGTTGGCGGGAAGAGCCAGCTTGACCTTGTAGCCCAAGGCGGCCCCGATCCAGGCATAGGCGATGCCGGTGTTACCGCTGGTAGCATCGAGGATGATCTTGCCGGGGGTAAGCTTGCCCTGGCGTTCGCCAGCGCGAATCATGTTGAGGGCCGGGCGATCCTTGACTGAACCCCCAGGGTTGTACCACTCTGCCTTGCCATATACCCGTACCGATTCCGGCAAATCGGCAGCAACCCGCCGCAGACGGATCAGCGGCGTCCCCCCCACCAGCTCAATAGGGCTATCCACAGCAGGGAGTAACGGGCGAGAAGAAAATGCAGTCGGATACAAGGGGGATCCCTCGCTAGACAGGCATCGGCTGGACAACCATTGCTCATCTTACCCCGGTCTTTCCGGCCTCTTGGGAGCTTTTTAGTTTCCCCCTCCTGCCCAAGTTCTGGCTAGGCTCCAAGTAGGCTCTAAGATGGGGGTAGAAAAGTGGGATTTTCCCACAGCAGGATGACGCGGAGGGGCATGGCAGAAATTGGGATTGTGACTGCCCAGCAGTTTGATCGGCGACGGGGCCAGATCCATGTCTACGACGGCGAGGGCAAAGGCAAGTCCCAGGCGGCCCTAGGGGTTGTGCTGCGTTCCATTGGCTTGGGGATCGAAAAGGCGGCCCCCAGCCGGGTGCTGCTGGTGCGGTTTCTCAAGGGGCCAGGCCGAACCTATGCTGAGGATGCGGCCATTGCGGCTCTGCAGCGAGGCTTCCCCCATCTCATCGATCAATTGCGCACCGGGCGGGGAGAGTTTTTCGGCCCAGATGAGATCACCAAGTTTGACCGTCAGGAGGCCCGCCGCGGTTGGGATGTGGCCAAAGGGGCTTTGGCGTCGGGGTTTTACTCGGTGGTGGTGCTGGATGAGCTCAACCCGGTGCTGGATCTGGGCCTGTTGCCTGTGGAGGAGGTGGTCAGTACCCTCAAGCAAAAGCCGGAGGCCATGGAGGTGATCATCACCGGGCGCGGCGCTCCCAAGGAAATTATCGACCTGGCGGATTTGCACTCGGAAATGCGCAGTGTCCGGCGGGCGACGGATCTCCAAAACGGCCAACCCCCTTGCAGCGGCATCGAGATCTACACCGGCAACGGCAAGGGAAAATCCACCAGCGCTCTGGGTCGGGCTCTGCAGGCGATTGGACGCGGCATCAGTAAGGATCTCTCCCATCGTGTACTGATCATGCAATGGCTGAAGGGGGGAACGGGCTACACCGAGGATGCAGCCATTCGGGCCCTGCGGGAAAGCTACCCCGATTTGGTGGATCACCAGCGTTGCGGTCGGGACGCCATTGTCTGGCGGGGCAAACAACAGGAAATCGACTATGTAGAAGCGGAGCGGGGCTGGGAGTTGGCACGGGCGGCCATCGCTTCTGGCCTGTACAAAACCATCATCTTGGATGAGTTGAACCCGACGGTGGATCTGGAGCTGCTGGACGTGGAGCCGATTGTCCAGGCTTTGCTGCGCAAGCCGCGGGACACGGAGATCATCATCACGGGGCGGTGCCATGCCCCCTTACCTTACTTTGAGCTGGCCTCTGTCCACTCGGAAATGGTGAGCCACAAGCACTATGCCGAGCAGGGGGCCGATCTGCGGCGCGGGGTGGACTATTGATGGGATCCTTCGCAGCGTTCTCAGCCAATTCTGCTCTCTCTTGGCCTCCAGACCCCAGGACTCTGGCCCAGTTGTTGCTCACCCTTTTCCAGACGGAAGTGTGGGTGGAGGGCAAGGAGCACGTTCCCGCCGGCCCGCTGGTGGTGGTGAGCAATCACCGCAGTTTTCTGGATGCGCCGGTGCTGATCGCGGGGTTGGACCGACCGATTCGCTTTGCCTGCCATTACTACCTGGCTCAGGTGCCGCTGCTGCGGGAAATCGCCCTGGCTTTGGACTGCATTCCCCTCAAGCAGGGATCCCGACAGCAAATCCATTTTTTTCGCCAGGCGCAGGCCAGTTTGGCAGCGGGGGTGGGTGTGGGGATCTTCCCAGAAGGGGCGGAGCAGATCACCCGTGAGACCTCGCCTGGGGAGGTGGGGCGGTTTCAGCCAGGTTTTGCCCACCTGGCGCTGGCGGCAGCGGTGGATCCCTTGCCGATTCTGCCGGTGGCGGTGTGGGCGCAGGAAGAATGGCGGGGAGTAGATATTCCTATGGCTTTTTTCCGCTGGTTTGACCCCACTGAACCCCGATTTCAACAGGAAGGGGGACATCCGGTGGTGTTGTACCGGCGGGTGGTGCTCAGGGTGGGATCCCCCCTTTGGGTGGGCAGGAAGCAGCGCCAGGGATCCCGACGCGAGCGAATGCAGGTCATTCAAGAGCTAACTGCAGCGGCCCGAGAACAGGTGCGATTGGGATTGGCAGAGAGATGAGAAAGTTGAGTGGCGAGCCGGTAGCATCTGCCTCTAGCTTGGTCAGCCCGGCAACGGGAGCGGTCGGTCAGGAGCGGCCCCTGCTGCTGTATTTGCCCGGTATGGATGGCACAGGTACGTTGTTTTACCGGCAGGCGCAGGCTCTGCAGCGGGAGTTTCGCATTCGCCCCCTGAGTTTGAACCACCCGGAAGCGGGGGATAGCTGGGAAACCCTGGCCGATTGGGTGGGATCCCAGCTAGAAGCGGGGGCGTACTTGTGTGGAGAATCCTTTGGGGCCTGCCTGGCCTTGTTGGTGGCCGCCCAATGGCCGGAACGGTGCCGTGGCCTCATTTTGGTCAATCCAGCCTCGTCGCTGCGACGTAGGCCCTGGTGGTGGGCAGGACATGTTCTCTTGCCCTTTTTGCCGCCGGCGCTCTATCACCAGTTGTCGGAGCGAGGGTTGGGGGCTTTGGCGGAGCTCAGCCAAATGGAGCCGCCGGATCGGGAGCGGCTGCGCCAGGCGGTTCACAGTGTTGAGCCCACAGTGGCTGCCCAGCGCTTGGCTTTGCTGGGATCCTTTGTTGTGGAGAAGCTGCCTCTGGAGTTGATGACCATGCCGACTTTGCTGGTGGCAGGGGGCCGGGATCGCCTCTTGCCCTCGGTGCAGGAGGTGGGCCGACTGGCGGAACGGCTGCCCCAAGCACAGATAGAGATCTCTCCCCAGAGCGGCCATGCTTGTCTGCTGGAGCGGCAGATGAACCTGCGGCGTTACCTGCTCAAGCCAGGTGGCCTTTTCACCCCCCTGCTGCTCAATTCTGCTTCGGCCCGTTGAGCATGGAGAGGGATCCCCACAGATCTTCTATCCGCTCTGGGCCGGAGCTCTCCTTCCCCTCTCGATCCAGCCAAAGGGCCCTCAAGCCTGCTGCTTTTGCCCCCTGGTAGTCTTCGCGGTGGCTGTCGCCAATGTGGCCGGCGGCTGCGGGGGGGATCCCGTGGGCTGCCAGGGCAGCTTGGAAGATGCGGGGATGGGGCTTGGCATAGCCCACTTGGGTGGAGAGGGTGAGGCTGGAAAAGTAGGGATCCAACTGCAACTGCTGTAGCACTCTGGGCAAGCGGCTGTCGAAGTTGGAGATCACCCCCAGCCGGATCCCTTCCTGCTGCAGGGCCCGCAAAACCGGCAGCGTCTCGGGATACAGCTCCCAAGGATCCGCCCCGGCAAAGTGCTCAAACAGTTGGGTGAAGAAGTCCTCAAACCGGTGCTCTCCGAAGGCAGCCAGGGATCCCACCTGGGCAAATGTCTCCCGCACCACCTGACGCCACCAGGCCTGCTCCCAATCCGGCAAAGGGGATCCCGTCAACCCTGGGCAGGCCGGGGCTGGAGCCCGGGCAAAAACTCGGCCAAAAGCGCGATCCAAGGCTTGGGGATCCACCCTCACCCCGTACTCCGCTGCCACCTGGCCGTAAACCTGGCCCACACTGCCCCGCACCCGAAACAAAGTGCCCACAGCGTCGAAAAAGAGCACCCTCAGCCTCACGACTGCCCCTCGTAGCGCGCGTAGGCATCGACAATCCGCTGCACCAGAGGGTGGCGCACCACATCCCGCTGGTCGAAGTAGCAAAAGGCAACCCCCTCCACCCCTGCCAGAATGCGCTCCGCGGCGGCCAAGCCCGACGTGCGATGTTTGCCCAGATCCGTTTGGGTGAGATCCCCGGTAACCACCATGCGCGACCGGAACCCCAGCCGGGTAAGGGCCATCTTCATCTGCTCAGGGGTGGTGTTCTGGGCTTCATCCAAAATAATGAAGGCATTGCTCAAAGTGCGGCCTCGCATGTAGGCCAGCGGCGCCACTTCGATCACCCCCTGCTCCATCAACTGCGGCAGCTTGGCCGGGTCAATAAACTCGAATAGGGCATCGTAAAGGGGCCGCAGATAGGGATCCACCTTTTCCACCAGATCCCCCGGCAAAAACCCCAGTTTTTCTCCCGCTTCCACAGCCGGGCGAGTCAAGATCAGGCGCTCATACTCTCGGTTTTGCAGAGCCGTGATGGCCACAACGGCAGCCAGATAGGTTTTGCCGGTACCCGCCGGCCCGATGCCAAAGCAGAGGTCATGGGCGCGAATGGCTCGCACATACTCCTGTTGGCGGGGCGTCTTCGGTCGGATGAGCTCCCCTTTGCGGGTGCGGGCCAAAACTCCTGCTTGTGCTTGCTGATAGGCGGCAGCCTCCTGGCCGGAGAGGGCGCGAAAAGCTTGCTCTGCATCGATCACAGTAACAGGGTGTCCAGTTTGCCAAAGCGGCTTCAGCAATTCTAGCCATTGCCGCACCTGCTGCCGCTGTTGAGGAGTGCCTTTCAGATACAGGTCTTGTCCGCGCAGCGTTACAGAGGCACCGCTGGAGCGACTGATCCACCTCAAGTTGGCCTCCTGAATGCCCGCCAAAGACATGGCCTGCTGAGGATCGGACAGAGAGATGATTTCGAAGTCAGTAGAGATGGAAGTGGGGTTGTCGTGCATGCGGTGGGCGCCGGGCACCCTGCGAGACCTATGACGGCGATCTTATCAAATCAAAAGCGCTTGCCAGAGCGCTCCGGGTCGGGGAGAGCCCAGGGGTCGAGTGCAAGAGTGCTCAACAGGGGATTGCACAAACTAATGTGTTCCAGAATACGAGTCTCTGGAAGATCTGCACCAAACCCGGATTTGGATTCTGGTCTTTATGGGCAGCCAAGTCACAGGGGATTAACAACTCTCTAAGGTTCCCTAAAAAAGTATTGCAAAGGGCTCTTTTTTCGGGAATAGCTCCTATTCATCAAGTAAAGTTGATCTATTGCTAAAGGGGCTTGAACTCCCAACCTCTCATCCGTTTGGGCAAGAGCTTGAGGTTTTCAGCTCCGTTGGGCATCGTGCATCTGACATTCTCTACCCAGCAGGGGAGATGTGGATAGGTTGGTCTCTTACAACCCTTCCCTAGACACATTTTTGGGATCCCTGCGGCTCCTCAATCTCTGGGGAGGGAGCCCATCCTTTCTGGAGTCATTTTGAAAAATCAGATGGAAAAAGGAGAGATAGATGTTTACCCAATCTGCGTCTGATACCCTGGGGTTGGCACAACTGGATTTGGCGCAAATTCCGCGGCAGATCACCTGCGATGGCAGTGACTTGGATTGGAGCCAGGCCCTGGCCATCGAAGGGATCCAACCTGAAGAAGAAGCTTTACAGGCTTGGATGGCTTTCCGTGACCTGCGGGTGAACCAAGAGGCGGGCAACATTTTACGCTGGCAAGGGCGTCCGTTGCGGGCCAGCCGTATCCGCTTTTTCCCCAGGAATGTGGCTTGGCGCTATGGCTTCTCGTTTTCCACCAGCATCCGCTCGCCCCTTGGCAAAGGGATCCCGACCCCTGAGGAGTGGCGCTACCCGGGCCTCTGCCGCTACGGGATTGTGCTGTTTCAACCCAACGCCCAACTGGTGGCCCATCAGGTTTTCGAGTCCTCGCCAGAGCAGCCCCAAGAGGTGGATCTGGATCCCAACCTGGATATTGCCTTCAACATCAATGACGCCAAGGGCAGCTACGGCGACAATAGCGGCAGCTTCGATATTTACCTGCAGGTGGTGAGCTAGACTCACCCAACCCCAGGAGGGATCCCGGCTGATCGCGATAGCGGGACGGAGTCTTTGCAGGGCGGGTCAGGGGGCAGTTGCCGGGTGGGATCCCATCCCCTACAATGAGTGAACTGGTGGCTGGATCCCAGCTTGCCATTGCCCTTCCTGGCCCTGGAGAGGTGGCTGAGTGGTCGAAAGCGGCTTCCTGCTAAGAAGTTACGGGGCCCAAAAGCTCCGTCGAGGGTTCGAATCCCTCCCTCTCCGTTTCTGTAGTTGACCAAGAAAGCTGGGTTGCAAGCCCCGTCCTACCGCTGCGCGGCAGCAAGCTGAACAGGGCGGCTTTGTGCTATGGTGCTGGTTGAACTCCGCCAACTTGAATATGGCGCAGTGTCAACAGGAAAAGTATCTGCGAGTTCATCCCAGTAGTTGGGGTCATGGCATCCCCCATCACTCGCAAGGGTGGTGTGGCCCAGGAAGTGGGGATCATCCTGCGACCTGGGAAAGAATCCTTACCCTTTAGGGCAGGGAGAATGTCAACCTCGGTTGCAATTTCACCCCCTTCTGAGCGTTTATGTGGCAGGCGTGGCTTCTGAGTCAGTGGGGGGTGGCACTCTGGCTCAACCTGGCTCTGGTGGTGCTGGGTCTGCTGAGCCCTCAGAAAGCTCTGACGCGAGCAGGGGTCATCCACGCGGGCCTTCTGGGCTTGCTGGTGTGGGGGGGGCTGGGGGGGCGGGGCTACGCGGTGGTAGCTGCCTATTTTTTAGTGGGAACAGCCGTAACCAAACTGGGGATCCGGCGCAAGCAGGCGCAGGGGATCGCCGAAAAGCGAGAGGGGGCGCGAGGGCCGGAGAACGTCTGGGGATCCGCTTTAACCGGGGCAGTATGTGCGCTAGGATACGCTTTCTTCCCGCATCCCCTGTGGTGGTTGGGATACAGCGCCAGCTTTGCAGCGAAATTGGCCGATACCGTCAGCAGCGAGGTGGGGAAAGCCTATGGCCGCAAGACCTTTTTGATCACCACCTTCCAGTCCGTGCCGGCGGGCACAGAAGGAGCCGTGAGCCTAGAGGGATCCCTGGCGGGGGTGGCGGCAGCGGCAGGGATGGCCGGGTTGGCCTGGGGGATTGGCGGGGAGTGGGTGGGGGAAAGCCCATTTTGGTTGGGCATCTGCTGGCTGGCTGGGATCCTGGCCACCCTGGCGGAAAGCTGGATGGGAGTGGTGTTACAACCCCGTTTGGCCTGGATGACCAACGAAGTCGTGAACGGCATTCAAACAACTTTGGCCGCTCTTCTGGCGGCAGGGCTGGGATCCCTTATGGGCATCGGATCCTAGAAATAGGGTCACCATGAACTACCCCACCGTATAGGCAGATGGGGTTTCTAGTGCCCCATCCCCTTAACAGTGAGGTTTTTGTCCCTTCCTCTGTCCCAGTTGCTTCATAGACCCGCAGGTCTCTGAAGGAGTGCTGCAACATCCGAGACCAACGAGGCTGGTTCCCAACCCCGGTTGCCCGTTGACGGCAACGTTGTACATGACCATTACCGAACCACGGTCTCTATTGCCGTGCCACCGAGAACGGCCATACAAAGAAGTCAAGCCAGGAGGCTTGACCAAAAGGGGAGAAGCTCTCCCCTGGTGCTGGCCAGAACTTGACCGGGAACTGGCAAGACGCTCTCCTAGCGCAGGCCGCTGGGCTTGTAGACCAGGAAGCTGAGCACCTGGCACTGCTTGATGTTGTCGAACCCCACCACGCGAATAAAGCAGTTGGGGTAGGCGCTGCGGCAAGCCTGCACCTCACTGAGCACCTCCTGGGGAGAAGTGGCGCTGAACAGGGGCAGCTTCCACAGTGTCCAGTAGCGAACCGTCGGCTCAGAAGATTCGTTGAACTCTATGGCAGGGATATAGCCCTGATCCAAGATGTACTGCACCTGCTTGATGATCTGCAGATCCGTCAGCGGCGGCAGGTAGGAGAGAGTTTCGTAGCGGCGCTCTTTCGGTAAGGTTTGCATGATGGGTATCACTCCGTTTCGGGTCTAGGGTTTTGTGGGGGGGATCCCGCTTCTGGGTGGGTAACGGGTAGGGATCCTGTTGCTGAGGTGATCCGTTCTAGATGATTGCGGCGGTGCTCCATGTTGGCTTGCTGGATGCCAGCTTTGGCCATTTCCGGCAGGTAATCGACCACCTCCGCAGCAATGTGTTCACGAACGGTCATGATGCGATAGGCCAACTCAGGACGCTCAGCCAGCAAAGCCCGCAGGTAGGCTTCCCCATCCTGAAGGTTTTGCCGAGCGGAGAACTGCTGTAGCCAAAGAGCCCTGGGGGGATCTGTTTCGCTCAGTTGAGCCAGCACCGTGCGCATCGCCTGATAAGTCAGGTAGCTGATCAAGGTCTTGGCGGTGTCTTTGGCGATCTGTTTCAGATCCATTGCCGATCCAGGGAGGGAGCCAGTAGGGCAAGAGAGCCGTGGGGATCCCCTGCCCCCAGCAGATCTCTAGAGGGTGTCGACGGCCTTGAACTCGAACTTGATTTCCTTCCACAGCTCGCAGGCAGCCGCCAGCTCTGGCGACCACTTGGCTGCTTCCCGGATAATGTCGTTGCCTTCGCGGGCCAGATCTCGACCTTCGTTACGAGCTTGGATACACGCTTCCAAGGCCACCCGGTTGGCGGTTGCGCCCGGCGCGTTGCCCCAGGGGTGTCCCAAAGTTCCGCCGCCAAACTGCAGCACCGAGTCGTCGCCGAAGATTTCCACCAGCGCCGGCATGTGCCAAACGTGGATCCCACCGGAAGCCACCGGCATCACCCCTGGCATGGAAGCCCAATCTTGGGTGAAGAAAATGCCGCGGGAGCGATCGGCCTCTACGTAGTTTTCCCGCATGAGATCCACAAAGCCCATCGTGATGGCGCGGTCGCCTTCCAACTTGCCCACCACCGTCCCAGAGTGCAGGTGGTCGCCACCGGACATGCGCAAACACTTGGCCAACACCCGGAAGTGGATGCCATGGTTTTTCTGCCGGTCGATCACCGCGTGCATTGCCCGGTGGATGTGCAGCAGAATGCCGTTATCCCGGCACCACTTGGCCAAGCTGGTGTTGGCAGTAAAGCCGGCTGTCAAGTAGTCGTGCATGATGATGGGAGCGCCCAACTCCTTGGCAAACTCGGCCCGCTTGAACATCTCTTCACAGGTGGGCGCCGTTACGTTCAAGTAGTGGCCCTTGATCTCGCCGGTTTCCGCTTGGGCCTTGTGGACAGCCTCCATCACGAACAGGTAGCGATCCCGCCAGCGCTGGAAGGGCTGGGAGTTGATGTTTTCGTCGTCTTTGGTGAAGTCCAAACCGCCCCGCAGAGCTTCATACACGGCCCGCCCGTAGTTTTTGGCAGAAAGGCCCAACTTGGGCTTGATGGTGCAGCCCAGCAGCGGACGGCCATACTTATTCAATTTGTCCCGCTCCACCTGAATGCCATGGGGAGGGCCCTGGAAGGTTTTCAGGTAGGCCACCGGAATTCGTACATCTTCCAGCCGCAGCGCCTTTAGGGCCTTAAAGCCAAAAACGTTGCCCACAATCGAGGTGAGCATGTTGGTCACCGAGCCTTCCTCGAACAGATCCAGCGGATAGGCGACGAAGCAGAAGTACTGGTTGTCTTCGCCGGGAACCGGCTCGATGTCATAGCAGCGGCCTTTGTACCGATCCAAGTCGGTAAGCAAATCGGTCCATACCGTTGTCCAGGTGCCTGTCGAAGACTCAGCCGCCACAGCCGCCCCGGCCTCTTCGGGAGGAACACCCGGCTGAGGAGTAACCCGGAAACAGGCCAAGACATCGGTATCCTTGGGTGTGTAGTCGGGAGTGTAATAGGTGAGTCGGTAATCCTTCACCCCGGCTTGATAGCCGCTTTTGGATTGGGTTGCTGAGTAGGCCACGTTGATCTCCCTCTGAACGAATTACAGAACCAGAAAATGCCCTTCACGGATGCAACCAAGAGGAAAAACTCAGGGCCAAAACTCGAGACCGCCGAGTTTCCGTGAATAAGACCGCCCCACAACCATGAGGCCAAAGTTGGGCTTTAAGACACTCTTCATCCCGGCGGATGGAAGCCCTAAACCCTTCTTTTCGAGCGCCTTCAATCACTAGCTTCGACTCCCTGGATTTGCAAACCCAGCGGAAAGGAATTTATACAGCGCCTAAGCTAGAATCTCGGCAAACACAACTCTATATAGGTTTAATCCTAAGCTACCATCCGCAATAATGGGCTGATCATTACTTTCTTTATGAGTTTGATTAGTTTAATTAAAGTAAGACCCCCTGCTTCCCGCTGAGAATACAGATTTCTTTGGCTTTCTTAATATCCTTCGGGTGGGATCCCCGGCCAAAACCAAAAGCTCCCTTCTTTGAGGGAGCAGAGCAAACCCACCCGCAGGGCCTGGACGGTCAAGAAACGGCTGCCAGGGTTGGCTGGGGTCTCTTGCTGATCACCTGGTCGATAAGGCCGTACTCTTTGGCTTGTTCTGGGGTCATGAAGTTGTCGCGGTCGGTATCTCGTTCGATGCGCTCTAGAGGTTGACCGGTGTGGTAGGCCAGCAAGCTATTGAGGCTGTTTTTGATGAAGAGGATCTCTTTGGCCTGAATTTCAATATCGGTAGCTGGCCCCTGAGCTCCACCAAGGGGTTGGTGGATCATGATGCGGGCGTGGGGAAGGGCAATGCGCTTGCCTTTGGTGCCCCCTGCCAGCAGAAAGGCTCCCATGCTGGCAGCCAAACCAATGCAGATGGTGGAGACATCCGGCTGAATGTGCTGCATGGTGTCGTAAATGGCCATGCCAGCATAGACAGAGCCGCCGGGGGAGTTGATGTAGAGGTAGATGTCTTTTTCGGGGTCTTCCGATTCCAAGTAGAGCATCTGGGCCACAATCAGGTTGGCAATGTCGTCGTCCACCTGGGTGCCCAAGAAAATGATCCGATCCCGCAAGAGACGCGAGTAAATGTCAAAGGCGCGCTCGCCTCGCGCAGATTGCTCAATAACGGTGGGAATCATGCCAGTCCAAACGATGGGTCAGTCCTTACTAGTGTAGTCTAAGCCACCGGACGGATGCTTTGCTCAGGACGACTCACCGGCCCGCCTCCGTACGGGGCTCGATGGGGTGTGAGCCGGCTAGAACAGCAAAGAGACGGGTGGTTATGGCGGGATCCCTCTTCTTCTGGGATGTGGAACGGGTCTGAGGTGTGGCTCTTTGTGATGTGGTGAGGTGAAGCCAAGATGGACGTGATCCCAGATGAACCGATTGTAATTGCCAGCCTGCTGAGCCTGGCTTTGCTGGGGATCTTGATTCTGAACTTGGCAGGGCGTGGGTCTGGGGATGCAGATTAAAAGGTTGACAAGCTTACTTATCCTTCTTTAGGATTAGGATCGCCTTGTCGGAGAGCGCCCCCATCGTCTAGAGGCCTAGGACACATCCCTTTCACGGATGCGACAGGGGTTCGAATCCCCTTGGGGGTATTGGGTCAGAGTTATAAGATGAAGCCGTCAACAGGGGATCCCTGGCAGCGGTGACACCTTACTCAGACTTTACTCAGAGAGGCTTTGCCGCCACAAACCACTCCAGATACAAGCTGGGAGAGCGGGTCATCTGGGATCCCCATACAAGCGGCATGGGCAGCCAGCCAACTGCCACTCCGTCGAGGGGGATCCCTATTCCACCCTTACTCCTCAACAGGGGAAAAATCTCCAAAGCAGCGGCCTAGAAGGTTAGGCTTAGTTGTCCAATCGGCTACGGCTTGGGTTTGAGCAGACCTAGGGCCTGCCAGGATCAGGTGCTGGCCACCAGAGCTTCAGCCGGCGTGGCGGCGACCAACAGCTCATCTTTGATAAGCTCTGCCAGCTCCTGCAGTTGGCGAATCGCCTCTGCCCCTTCCAATTTCATAAGCTCCCGGTCATCCCGCATTTCTGTCCAGCTAATGGAGCATTCGGAAACCAAAAAGCGGATTAGGTGCCCCTCTCGTAAACTGACCATAAACGAGGCACTCTCGAAAGACGTACCACAGGTGTAGCAAGAGGCTGGGTAGCCCCGCTTCTCCAAAACGATGGCCAGAGCCTGCAAACTCATCACCAGATCTTGAACATAGCTGCGGTATTGTTCCGCCAACCGTGTGAACATCACACTCCTCCCTAACGGATTGGCACTTTTGGGGCTTAGCCTAGCTGCAAATGACCTAACTAGTAATTTATGCTTAGGACTAGGATTACATCTATCATAACAATCGACAATCCCTCAAGGAAGTGATTAAGGCCACAGAGTAGGCAAGGTCTACCTCAGTGAAATGTAGTATTCAACACTTCTCTTAACAAAGACATCAAAGTTTACTCCGAGTCAACACTCTTATCGACTGGGATCCTCACTCAGTGCTCGCCCAGTCTTTTCTCAAAATGGCTCAGCGGCTGCTCGCGTCATCAGGACAGTTGCCTCAAAGCTTTCTCTTGCAAGGGTCTCACCGATCGCGAAGTAAGACGCGGTCTTTTGACAAGAGACCGGCGGGAGTGTCAAGTGGGCCAAGGCTTGCAGACGAATGCAGATCAAGGTGGGTTCCCGCCCGATTATGCTGAGAAAATTCTCGGCATGGACAATTGAGAAGGAACGGCTCGATGCTGACACCTGTTGATCTGGAGAAACGAGTGGCTTATTTTCAGAGTCCCCAAGCCATTCGGGATCGCTGTCAGTTGCTATTTGAAAGGGTTTTGGCCGGTGAATCAGAGCATTTTCGCCTCGACCTGAACCGGCTGGGATCCGTAGCCGACTATGTGATCACCACAATGCGGGCCCATTATCCCAACGGGGAAATTCCCTTCCACAGCCGCTGGCAACATTTTCAGGTGGGATCCGGGGAGCGCCTAGCCCGTTTGGAAAATCGACTTAAAGACATGGATCCGCTGGAGCGGCTGCGATGCAAGTGGGATCTGGCCATCGTCAGCGTGTTGCTGGACGCAGGCGCAGGCTCTGCCTGGAAGTACTGGGATCCAGAAAGTCAGACGGTGGTGGGTCGTTCCGAAGGTTTGGCCTTGGCCAGTTTCGACTGGTTCTGGCAAGGTGGGTTTTCCAGCGATCCCCAGCAGCCTCTGCAGGTGGATGCGGCGGGCCTGGAGCGGATCACCTTGGCGGATTTGGCAGCAGCTTTCCAGGTGGGGCCGGAAAATCCTTTACTGGGACTGGAGGGGCGCTGGCAACTGCTGCAAAGGTTGGCACAAACTTTGCGGGCTCAACCTCATTACTTTGGATCTGGTCACAATCTTCCTCGTCCAGGCCGGTTGTGGGAAGCAATCCAACCCGAGGATCCCAGCCGTGGGATCAAAGCAGCACAGGTCTTCCAGGCAGTTCAGAGGGGGTTTAGCTCCATTTGGCCTGGGCGAGTCTCGCTGGCCGGGATCCCTCTGGGGGATGTCTGGCCCTATCCCCACCTGCCCCAAACGGAGCCGGGGAGCCATTGGGTGCCTTTTCACAAGTTGTCCCAATGGATGACCTATTCCCTGCTGGAGCCGTTGCAGCAGGAGGGGATCCCAATCGGGGGTTTGGATGAGCTGACGGGTTTGGCGGAGTATCGCAACGGGGGGTTGTTTGTGGATTTGGGGGTGATCCAACTTAAGCAGCCGGAGATTGGTCAGCAACCGTATCCTCCAGATTCGACGGTGATTGTGGAGTGGCGGGCCCTGACGGTGATTTTGCTGGATCAAGTTGCCTCCTTAATCCGGGAAAGACTGGGTTGCTCTGCCCAAGAGTTGCCCCTGGTGAAGATACTGCAAGGGGGAACCTGGACGGCAGGACGGCAAATAGCGGCCCAGCTTAGGCCAGATGCTTCTCCTCCCATCCAACTGCTCAGCGATGGCACGGTTTTTTAGGGATCCCCTTTCGAGATTCTTAAGAAGTTCTGTAATAATCTCAGGGCCAAATCAGGACGGGATCCCCAGTGCAGATGCAGGTACGAAGCGTGAAGGCGCTCGGTGGCCCATCCTTCCTGTTGAGGCTGGGCGGGGGATCCCCAGCCATAGATTGGGCTTGGGGAGATAGGGGTGCTGCGGGAGCGGTGAAATTCATGCCCGCGCAGGCGATCCCCAGCTGGCGCCAGCAGGGTTGGGCGCAAAACGGCAGCTGCGCGGTAGCCCAAACATAGCCGGTTGGCCATGTCTACTGTGATGGGCAACAGCCCGGCCATCGGGTAGGTCTTTCCCTGAAAATCGGTAAGGGATTGGCCCAGCACCATCAGTCCGCCGCACTCGGCGTAGAGGGGTGGGTGGGTGGGCGGGGGAGGTTGTTGGTTAATTCTCTCAGATAGAGGTGCTGCAAACAATTCCGGGAACCCTCCCCCCAGCAGCACGCCGTCGCAGGGATCCGGCGGCCATAGCCCCACCTGGAGGGGGGAATACTCCAGCAGCTCGGCTCCACAGGCCCGCAACAGATCCAAGTTGTCGGCGTAGTAGAAGTTAAAGGCGTGGTCTTGGGCCACCGCCACCCGTACCTGTTCGCAGCGGCGGGGCGGAGTCCTTTCGGTGAGAGGGGGGATCCCTGGCCACAGCTCTCCTACCGCTGGAGGAAGCCTCCGAATGAGGGGCAATAGGCTATCCCAATTGACGTGTTGCTCGGCCAGCTCGGCCCAGGCAGCTTGCCAGTGGGGGAAGTGATCCAGTTCTGAGACAGGCACCAACCCCAGGTGTCGGCTGGGCAACCGCAAATCCTCCCGCCGGGGAAACTGGCCCAAGACCGGGATCCCCGCTGCAGCCGCTGCCTGCTGCAAGATTTGTCCATGCCGCTCCGAGGCCACCCGGTTGAAAATCACCCCAGCAATGGAGAGGCGAGGATCCCAGCGGCTCAAGCCGTAGAGCAAAGCGGCCACCGTCGTTCCCATGCCGCTGCCATCGATCACCAGCACCACAGGGATCCCGAGCAGGCGGGCCACATGGGCGCTGCTGGCAAAAAAAGGCTCCGTTCCGCCCTCGGGGAGGGGCAGGGATCCCGGCGCTCGTCCATCGAAGAGGCCCATTACCCCCTCCACAATGGCTCCATCCTTGCCCTGGCAATGGTGGCGAAAGCAGCGCTGCACAAAGTCCTCGTCGGTCAAGAAGGGATCCAAAGTGCGACAGGGGATCCCGCTCACCGCCGTGTGAAACAGAGGATCAATGTAATCCGGCCCCACCTTGAAAGGTTGGATGCGCAGGCCCCGTCGCCTCAGAGCGGCCAACAGAGCCAGAGTGATGGTGGTTTTGCCGCTGCCGCTTGCTGCCGCCGCCAGCAGAATGGCCATCTTTCCTGCCCAAGGGTTAGAACTCGATGCCGATTTGCGCCTTGATCCCCTGGTCACGGAAGGGATGCTTGACCAAAGTCATCTCCGTCACCAGATCGGCTCGGTCGATCAACGCTGCCGGCGCGCCCCGCCCCGTCAAGATCAGGTGAACCCGCTCCGGTTTCTCCGCTAGCCCGGCCAACACCCTGTCCGGCGAGAGATATCCCAACTTGAGGGCGACATTGATCTCATCCAGAAGCACCAACTGAAACTCCCCGCTGGTGAACAGCTCCCGCCCCTTTTCCCAGGCCGCCTGTGCATGGGCGATGTCTCGCTCCCGGTCTTGGGTTTCCCAGGTAAAGCCCTCTCCCATGGCGTAAAAAGCTATTTTCCCCAGGCCCAGCTCTGGATGCTCGGCCAATTTCCGCAATAGCTTGGCTTCTCCTGGATCCCAGGCCCCCTTGATAAATTGCACCACCCCCACCGACAATCCCTGGCCGAGGGCGCGGAAGATCATGCCAAAGGCAGCCGTGGTCTTTCCCTTGCCCTGCCCGGTGTGTACGATGATCAAGCCCTTGTCATCTCGCATGCCCGACAGACGCTGCCGCTGCCGCTGCTGGCGTTTTTGCATTCTTTGGCGGTGCCGCCAGTTTGGGTCAGCCTCTGCGCCCGGTGAAGACTCCGCACCGCTATCGCAAGCGTCCTCAAGTTCTGTTGTCGAGAGGGGTTGGGATGCGGAAGCCGGTGCAGGCAAGCCAGACAGGGCGGGTTGGGCCATAATCAAAAGGAATCGAGATTCGCCACACAGGCTGAGGGGAACTGCACCACTGGCGCGACCGTCGGGGCAAACCCAAGTTCCCCACAGTGAACCGCCTTTATCCTAATCCGGTTTCATTCGGCTGGGATATGAGAGAACCGGCTGCCGCTTTCCGAGATAGCCTGCTAATGTACTGCTTCATCTGGGCAGTGCTGGCAATAGGGTGTTTTCAAGTCTTGCCCCGCATCCAAGTCGTATCTGCCGCCGAGTTGCAACCGTGGCTAGCGCCCAGCTACTTTGCAGGTCTGGGGGGATCCCTATTGGCAGCCTTGGGATCCCTGTTGGCCATCTCAGCCGAAACGACGCCAAATCCTGCCGACAAAAAGCATCTGCACCGCTTGGCTTGGGGATTGGGGACAGTTGGCTTTCTCGGCGTTCTCTCCCCCCTGGGCTTGGCCGGCGCATTCTTTCTCAAAGCCGCTCAGGGGACAGACTGGTGGCAGGGTCTGTTTGGCTGAAGCCGCCCACAGCTTATTTTTTTGACAAATGGGCGGAGGTTGGGGGTACTATAGGGACAAGTTCCGTTCTTTATCCAGAGCAGACTGAGGGACCAGGCCCAATGAAGCTGCGGCAACCCGGCGGAAGCCTCCGCTACGGTGCCAATTCCTGCGGTTAGTCAGTAACCGAAAGATAAAGGCAATAAAGTTTTCTCTAGAGGATAGCCCTCTTTGGCGGGGGACTTTTCTGGCAACTTTATCCTTTAGCAGCTCCCATAGCTCTGGTCGCGGCAGCGGGGCAAGGCCTTCGCGGCAGTGCTGGTGCGTCAGCGGTGCAGAACGCTTGCTGGTTGCTGGGCCTTTCCTCTGGCTGAGTTGGGGCTGGTGCGGAGCACCTGGGGATCCCTGGTTGGCTCTTTCTCCGACGGATAATGAACGAGCGGGTGAGCCTTGTTTTTTGTTCAGGTTCTCAGTTCTAGCTTTTAAGGAGAAGGTTCGTTGTCCAAGTCGTTTTTGTTTTCCTCGGAGTCGGTGACGGAGGGGCACCCCGACAAAATCTGCGATCAGATCTCCGATGCCATCGTGGATGCCCTCTTGACGGCGGATCCCCTCAGTCGGGTGGCCGCCGAGGTGGTGGTCAATACGGGCCTGGTTTTGTTGACCGGGGAGATCACCTCGCAAGCGCAGGTCAACTTCACCCGTCTGGTGCGGGACAAGGTGGCCGAAATTGGCTATACCGATGCCAAGAATGGGTTTTGTGCAGAAAGCTGCGCGGTGTTGGTGGCTTTCGATGAGCAATCTCCCGATATTGCCCAAGGGGTGAATGTGGCCCTGGAAAGTCGCGGCTCCCAGGAAGATCAATTCGACTTGGTCGGGGCCGGGGATCAGGGGTTGATGTTTGGCTTTGCCTGCGATGAAACTCCCGAGTTGATGCCCTTGCCCATTAGCTTGGCCCACCGCCTCAGCCGCCAGTTGGCCACGGTTCGCAAAAACGGCACCCTGCCCTATCTGCGCCCGGATGGCAAAACGCAGGTGACTGTGGCCTATGAGGAAGGTCGCCCGGTGGGCATTCACACCCTGCTCATCTCCACCCAGCACACGCCCACGATTGGCGCCATTACGGAAGAGGCGGCGGTGCAAGAGCGGATCCGCGCCGATCTCTGGGAGGCAGTGGTCACGCCGGTGTTTGCCGAGCTGCCCATCAAGCCGGATAGCCACACCCGCTTCCTCACCAATCCCACCGGCAAGTTTGTCATCGGCGGCCCTCAGGGAGATGCGGGCCTGACCGGACGCAAGATCATCGTCGATACCTACGGCGGCTATTCTCGCCATGGGGGCGGGGCCTTCTCCGGCAAGGATCCCACCAAGGTGGATCGCAGCGCTGCCTATGCGGCTCGTTACGTGGCCAAGAACATCGTGGCAGCTGGCTTGGCGCAAAAATGTGAAGTGCAGGTGAGCTACGCCATTGGGGTAGCCCGCCCCATCAACATTTTGGTGGAAACCTTTGGCACAGGGCGCATCCCCGACGAAGAGCTGTTGCGGCTGGTGCAGCGCCACTTCGATCTGAGGCCGGCAGCCATTTTGGCCCAGTTCCAACTGCGGGAGCTGCCCCGCCAACGGGGGGGACGCTTCTACCAAAATGTAGCGGTCTATGGTCACTTCGGGCAAACTCACCTGGATCTGCCCTGGGAGCGCACCGATAAAGCCGCTCTGCTGCGGGAGGAGGCTCTTGCCAAGGCGACTGCCCTCTTGGCCTAAGAGGGGATCACTAAGACGGCCTGCTGCCTCAATGCTTGCCCTGGTGCAGTTGCTTAACCAGGTGGGGTAGCTCCGGCAGGATCAGGCTGCGCATAGCCAGTTGCACGGCTGCTGGGGAGCCAGGCATGGAAAAGATCAAGCACTTTCCGTGGATCCCGGCGATGGCCCGAGAGGCGATGGCCCGACTGCCGACCTGGGCGTAGCTGAGCTGACGGAAGATCTCGCCAAAACCGGGCAAGGTTTTCTCTAAGAGAGCCTCAATGGCGTCATAGGTGGTGTCGCGGGGGGCGATGCCTGTGCCGCCATTCAACAGGATCACCGGCAGGGATCCGGCCCAATCCTGAACCTGCTCTCGAATGAGCTGCGGTTCATCTCGGAGAATGCAATACCTCTCCACCCGGTGGCCGGATTCCTGGAGGGCTGTGCAGATGAACTGGCCGCTGTGGTCGGTTTCAGGGGTGCGTGTGTCGCTGACGGTGATCACCCCACAGGGCAAGGAGGCAATGTGCTCTGCACCGCTGTCGCGATCAAGGGGAAAGGTCATGGCGGGGATCCCTGAGGAAAAGGTGGCAAACCCATCAAGACTGTCCCTGAGGAGGCTCGGCAGGAGTTGGCGGGTCAACGACCATCTGCGGAATCTCCGGGAATGTGCTCTGCACCTCTGTCGCGAACGATGAGGACTCTGTCCCACCGGCACGAGGGGACTGGGCGAGCAGGCGGCGCAGCTTGGGGGGAAGCTCCTGCAACTGCTCCAACAACAAGTTTAGAGATATGGCCGGTTCTCGGGAAAACAGGGATCCTGCGAGGGGTACCGGCGGCAACGGAGAACAGGCAAGGGCAGCCGAAGCCAAAGAGCGGATCAGCTCCTGCTGCTCCTGCCAAAGGAACTGGCCGATTTCTGGGGGAAAGGTAAGATGAGGAGAGCCGCGACGCTGCCAAAGGCGGAGAAGCTGCTCCACAGAGGTGGCCTTGTACCGCCCCTGGTAGAGGGCTTCCAGCAAAGCCACCGGGATCCAACGGGCCGGGAACGACTGATCCCAGCGCTCCACCCAAACCTGGCCGGGTTGACCTTCCAGTTCAAACCCATAGTGCTCCAGAAAGGTGGCAGGATCCATCAAACCACCCTGGCCCAATGAAACTTAACCCCAAGCTAACCCAGAGGGACTGACGAGAAATCAGGCTCCTCTTTCCGGGATCCCTGAGGAAACTCTCGCTCAAGAATACCTCAACTGGCTTTCTGTGAAGCTCCTATGAAGGGAAAGCTCGGGAAGGTCGTGTTCTCCCTCAATGGGCTCCGCACCGCTGACGCGAACGGCGCAAACACCACACGGCTCCAGGTACGTCGGCTTCCCCCTCTCGTCTTAGGGTGAAGTTTTGGTGGTAGACGGGATCCAACCCTGCTTGTTCTGCCTGCTGCAGCACGTAAGATGGGGAGTGGGCAAAGCGCCCCGTCGTGGATCCCAGCTCGTAGCCGGGGGCGGATCCCACCTCGACGGTAAAGGCCAAAAGCCCGCCGGCATTCAACACCCGAGCGCAGGCAGGAAAGACCTGGGCCAGATCCCCCAGGTAGATGAACACATCTGCCGCCAGGATCAAGTCGTAGCGTTCTGAGGTCTGGTGCAGCAGCTCCAGCAAGTCCCCCTGAACCAGGTGGTCGTAAATGCCCTTGTGTTGGGCGATTTCCAGCATGCGGGCAGAGAGATCCACGCCCCACAACTGCTTGACATAGGGGCGCACCTGGGCTCCTGCCAAGCCCGTACCACAGCCCAAGTCCAGCGCCCGCTCAAACTGAGGAGGCGATCCCTGCGCTGCTGCCACCGCCAGGATCCCTTGCCGCAAAGCCTCTGGTCCCTGGTAGTTCAACTTCTCCAACAAATGCTGCTCGAACCGAGGTGCATATTCGTCGAACAGGCGGCTGACCCAAGCCGGAGGCGTTCTGTCGGGCAGGGGCAGCTCCCCCAGAATGGCCAGCATGTAGCGGGCATCGCTGTGTTCAGGCTGCAAGGAGAGCGCCCGCCGAAACCAGGGACTGGCCGCCTCTGGTTGTCCCTGCTTCCAGAAGCACATGCCGATTTGATAGGGGATATCCGCTTCCTGCTGGGATCCCTGCCAAGCCTGCAAGTAGTGGGCCACCGCCGCCACGAATTCTCCCCGCATCTGCAGCAGATCGGCCAACCCCACCCGTGCCATCAGCAGTTGCGGATCCCGGTTCAGGGCTTGCTCAAACAACAATTGCGCCTGCTTTTTCTCCCCCATCTGCCGCAACACCCTCCCCAGCAGCGCATGAACCTCAGCGGCTAAGCTGGCCGGCGCAGCAGGTGGACAGCTCACAATGGCCTGCTGGTAGTGCAGCATGGCGGCGGGGTAGCGACCGGCTCCTTCCTCGATTTGTCCCAACAGAGCGTGGGCCTGAACCCAGGCGATGGCTGCTTCGGGATCAGACAGGTCGGCGGCATTCGAATGGGATCCCCGCTGGGCAGTCCCAACAGGAGCTGAGCCGGCACCCGAGAGGAGCTGCTCACAAATTTGCCGACAACGGGCCCAGTCACCTTGCCGGAAATGGACTGCCGCCTGACGGATCTGTTTTGAGAGGGACGGCTGCGCCGCTTTTCCAAAACCTTTGCCTTTGACCATTCCTGCGGTGCATCCCCCGATTTCTTGGGGGCCTGAGTTGCCAGCACCCTTTCAGGATAGGGCCTCTCTCAGCCGACGGCTGCCATGGCTTTCAGGCCCTTCAAAATCAGGTAGTCCAAAATGCTGGTGTTCTCCTCGCCGCGGTAGTTAAAATTGGAGCGCACCAACCACAGCCCCTTCTGAGTGCGGCAACAGAGGTTCAACAGCGTGCGGGCCAAAATGCGTTGACGCGCCTGTAAATCCCGCCCTGCATCGAAAACCTCCCCGTCCCACTCCGGCGTCAGCACACGGCTATTGTAGAGCACATGCCACAAAGAGCGGGACCAACTGGGGCTGGTGATATCAAACCAAAATTGGTAATCGGCCTCCAAACCCCGATTGATATAGGCCACCGGAGTTGCAACTACCAAGTAGCGGGAATAATCGGGTTCGAAGCGGCTGCTGCTGGGGGTTTGTCCCGAGCGGATCATGGCCAAAAAGGCGGGATCCCCTTCGGCAGGGAAGGCCTGACGAAACCGTTGTGCCGCTTCCATCAATACGCGCAGCAGCTCTTGATCCTGAGGGGAAGCAATCACCGAGGCCAAGTGATCGGCAAAAAACTGCTGGAAGAAAGCGGCCAATGAAGGGCCGGGACGATAGCCGCGCAGCCAATCGAACAGTCGCTGGTAGCGCTCCAGGTTGGCAAACCCCACCCGCTCCGGCTGCCGTACTGCTGTTCGGGGACGCAGAGAACGCCCCACCGGATCCCAGGTATCTTCGGCCAACAGAGCCGCCCGGATGGGATCCAGCCCCAGCACCCAGCTCAACATCAGCCGCCAAGCCGGCAAAGTAGGAAAAGCGCCCCACTCAGGGTGAGCCAATTCTGCTGCCGTCAGCACCGCCCGCACCAAAGGATAGCGGATCAAGGCCGGGAAGGGGGCAATCGGCAAAACCGGCACTTCCGACAACTGCTCCTGCAAGCTCAGGCTCACCCCCGCATCCATACGGGGCAGCAAAACAGCGATGCGATGGGCCGGGATCCCGGCCCCCAAAAGCCGGCGAATTTGGGCAACCATCACCTCCACTGCCGCAAACTGGGTCTCTTCCTCCAGCGTTTGCACCAGCGGCAGTCCTCCCCCCTGCGGCTCGGGCAGCGGATGAGAAAACTGGGGATCCAACACCCGCGCAATCTGCACCCCCAAGCGGATCATGCCTGCTGAAGCGCGATGGCTCCCCTCCAGAAACCGAACCTGCGTTTTTGCCATCAAGAAGTCAGCTACTGCCTCTGGGATCCCGGTCAAGGAAACCCCACCACCAAGGGTGTAGCTGAAAAATTGACTTTGCAGATGGGATTGCCCCTGCCGGTAAAACTCCAGCGCCACGGCACAACTGTCTTCCGCCTGATCCACAATCAGGTGATCCCACTCTTGCCAAAACTCCGCCAGCGGCAGGATGTGTTCGCCAAACAGCCGAATTTGCAGGCCAAAATCCAAGGATCCCAACCGAAGCGCTGCCTCCCACAGCCGCCCCACACAGCAGCCCATTGCCTGTAAGGCCTCTGCCCGCCGTGGATCCGCCTCTTCCGGCCAAGCCCTGGCCAGCCGGGATCCCACCACCTCTGCCGGCAAACCCGAAGCCCCCGCAATATAAGCAGCACTGCTGATCTGATCCCAGATCTGGAACTCCTTGAGCCCGACCCCGGCAAAGGCTTCCCCATGCCGAGGGCACAAAGCGCAGGCTCGTTCGCAGAGAAATTGAGTGAGATCTTTGGCCAAGGGGATCGGCTCCAACGAGCGTGGCAACTGGGGGACACGCTCACACACCTGTGGCCAATGATCGGCCAACGAGCGTCCCACCCGCTGCAAGAACGTTTCGATCCGCCACGGCCCCACCAAGCCCGAACTGGACTGCTGCAAGCGCCGCAGCACCTCATCCGCTTGCCGTTGACTCCGCACCAAAAACAAGACCCGGCCCGGATCGGCTCCTGCCTGCAACAAACTTCGATAGTGATCCACACAAGCCTGGGTCAGCCCACTGCCTGCCCAGCCCATCACACTTTGGAAGGGAGATGGCTTCCCCCGCCAATGGCTCTTTTCTTCCACTTGAGCTGCCCTTACCCTCTCCGGCCTCTCCAACCAACCCATTTTCTCAGCAAAAGTCTGGACAAACGGGCCTTCGCTTCATTATGATTGTTTTCCGTTGCCAACTGAGTCCATCCGCTTTGGCGACCCGGCGCGCTGCTACCCCAGATACTGCCTCTTTGCAGGCAAGTCTGAGCAGCTCTTAGCAAAAGCAGTTTGGCGTGTAACTTTGGGGTGAACTAGGCGAGAGGATCAGCGTTGCCGATGCTGATCTTAGGCTCTGGGGACAGGGATCCCTGATTCTCCCTGCCTCGCTTTTTCGCCTGAGTTGGAAGACTCAGCCTTGTTCTGAGCTTTCTGCTGCCACGCTGTTGCTGTATGTCTATCCATCCGGCTGACTGAGCCATTGGCCTACAGCCCGCTTCGCGAAAGGTCGGCTGATTGTCGGAGTGAGTCGGCTCTGAATTGATGAAAGCGAGTCGTGCAGGCTCGATTGGAGGTTCTTGTGGCACTTGGCATCCTTGGAAGAAAAGTCGGCATGACCCAGATCTTCTCACCAGAGGGGCTGGCCATTCCGGTTACCGTCGTACAGGCGGGGCCTTGCACCGTGACCCAGATCAAAACCCAGGCCACAGACGGCTACAACGCCATTCAGTTGGGCTACTTGCCCACCACTGAAAAGCATCTCACGCGGGCGCAGCGGGGCCACCTCACCAAAGCGGGGGTGACAGAGCTGCTGCGCCACCTGCGAGAGTTTCGCGTTGATCAGCCGGAAGCTTACCAATTGGGGCAGAAAATTACCGTCGAGATGTTTTCCCCCGGCCAGTTGGTGGATGTGGCAGGTACCTCCATCGGGCGAGGGTTTGCCGGCTATCAAAAGCGCCACCACTTCGGTCGTGGCCCCATGTCCCACGGCTCCAAAAACCACCGCCGACCGGGTTCCATTGGCGCCGGCACAACCCCAGGCCGCGTGTTTCCGGGGATGCGCATGGCAGGGCGGCTGGGAGGTGGCCGAGTCACCACCCGCAAATTGCAGTTGGTGCAGGTGGATCCGGAGCGGGATCTGTTGGTGATTAAGGGCTGCGTGCCCGGCGTAGAAGGAGGGCTGCTGGAGATCACCCCTGCCAAGCAGGTGGGCAACAAGCGTTAGGGGAGGGATCCCTGGGTGAAACCAAGGTTGACCGGCATCCGCAAAGACGAGGAAACCATGGCAAGTTGTGTGGTGAAAAATTGGCAAGGGGAAACGGTGGGCAGCGCGGAGCTGAGCCTCAAAGTTGCTCGTCCCGAAACAGCCGCCCACATTCTCTATCTGGCACTTCGCCGGCAGATGACCAATGCTCGTCAGGGCAACGCCCACACCAAGACCCGAGCTGAGGTGCGCGGCGGCGGTCGCAAGCCTTGGAAGCAGAAAGGCACCGGTCGGGCCCGTGCCGGCTCCATCCGCTCCCCACTTTGGCGCAAAGGGGGGGTGATCTTCGGCCCCCGCAAGCGGGAATACAACCTGGCCATGAACCGCAAAGAACGGCAACTGGCCCTGCGCACCGCTCTGCAAAGTCGGGTGGAAGACCTGATCGTCGTGGAGGATTTCCAGGAGCAGCTCAACCCGCCCAAAACCCGTGCTGTGGCCCAGGCTTTGCTGCGCTGGGGGGTGATGGAAGATCAATCGGCTCTGCTCATCGTTGCCGAACGCTCGGAAGCCGTAGAGCGGGCCGTGCGCAACATCGCCCGCGTTAAGCTGATCGGCCTGGATCAGATCAACGTTTTCGATCTGCTCAACGTCGATTGGGTGCTGATCACCGTTTCTGCCCTAGAGCAGCTCAAGGCCCGTTGGGGATCCGACGCCGCGCCGGCAGTTCTGGAGAGGCCCTCTGAGACTGCGCCTCAGGCCGACCTAGCCGGAGATCAGGCCCTGCCCGGAGATGGGCCGGAAGATCAGGCCGTTCCAGAAAGCGAACACGAGGAAGCAGAGCAAACCCCAGCCCAACCTGAGGCCCAGGAAAACCAAGCTGACCTTCAAGGACGTCCAGCAGATCCGCAGGGGCCAGAAGAGCAAACCGAAGAGCCCCAAGATCCAGCAGAAGAACTGGCTCAAGGAGCAGAGCCGTCAACGGTAGAAGAGGCCGAAGCAGCCCCAGCAGAGGAGGAAAGCGATGACTGAGAGCAAGCGGATCCTGGCCGACGTCCTGTTGCGCCCCGTCATCACCGAAAAGGCAACCGCCTTGATGGAGCAGCGCAAATATGTCTTTGAAGTGCTGCCCACCGCCACCAAGCCGCTCATCCGAGCTGCCGTCGAAGAAATGTTCCGCGTGCGAGTTACTTCCGTCAACACCCTGAAGCTCCCGCGCAAGCAACGGCGGGTGGGCCGCTTCGTTGGCTATCGCACCCGTCCCAAGCGAGCCATCGTGACCTTGGCGGAGGGAGATTCCATCACCCTCTTCCCGGACACCTAACCCCCCTTTTTGAGTTGTTGTCATCCCATCCCCCACCCCTACCCGAGCCATGGGCATTCGTACTCTCCGACCTTACACCCCCAGCACCCGTCACATGACGGTCTCTGACTTCGAGGAGCTGTCCCGTGACGAGAACGGCAAGCGGCCCAGACCGGAAAAGTCGCTGCTGCAATTTATTCACCGCAAGAAAGGGCGCAACAACCGTGGCGTCATCACCTGCCGGCACCGCGGTGGTGGCCACAAGCGGCTTTACCGCATCATCGACTTCCGCCGTGACAAGCGGGGGATCCCGGGGACCGTCAAAACCGTCGAGTACGATCCCAACCGCAGTGCCCACATCTGCTTGGTGGAATACGAAGACGGAGAGAAACGCTACATCCTCGCTCCCCGCAACCTAGAGGTGGGATCCACCATCATGGCCGGGCCAGAGGCCCCCTTTGAGATCGGCAATGCCATGCCCCTGGAGCGGATCCCCTTGGGAACGGTGGTTCACAATGTGGAGCTGTATCCCGGTCGCGGCGGGCAGATCGTTCGCGCCGCCGGGGCTGGCGCTCAAGTGGTGGCCAGAGAAGGCAAATATGTCTCCCTCAAGCTGCCCTCCGGCGAAGTCCGCATGATCCGCGGCGAGTGCTACGCCACCATCGGCCAACTGGGCAACGTTGACCACAACAACATCAGCCTGGGCAAGGCGGGTCGTAGCCGTTGGTTGGGGCGCCGTCCCAAGGTGCGTGGCTCGGTGATGAACCCTGTGGATCATCCCCATGGCGGCGGGGAAGGGCGAGCCCCCATAGGCCGCAGTACCCCTGTCACCCCTTGGGGCAAGCCCACCCTGGGGTACAAGACCCGCAAACGCAACAAGCCCAGCAACAAATTCATCGTGCGCGGTCGCCGTCGCGGAGGCCGCCGGGACAAGGGCGGAAGGGCTGCTCAGTAGCCGCTGGCCATTCGCTCCCCGAAGCTTTTTCGACAGTGAATTGCTTATCAAACGGTTGAGGTTCTTATGGGACGTTCGCTGAAAAAAGGCCCCTTTGTGGATGCCAAGCTGCTTCTCAAGGTGGAGAAGATGAACGAGCGCAACGAGAAGCACATGATCAAGACCTGGTCGCGGGCCAGCACCATCTTGCCGGTCATGATCGGCCACACCATCGCCGTTCACAACGGCAAGCAACACGTGCCCATCTACATCACCGATCAGATGGTGGGTCACAAGCTGGGGGAATTCGTTCCCACCCGTACCTTCCGCGGTCACGCGGGTAGCGACAAAAAAGCCGCCCGCCGTTGAGATAAACAACGAGTAGGACAGTATTGAGCAGGAGGGAGAGCGCCATGGCTGATTCATCCCCTGAGGTTAAAGCGGTAGCCCGCTACATCCGCATGTCCCCCTTCAAAGTGCGGCGGGTGCTGGATCAGATCCGCGGGCGCACCTATGCCGATGCCCTCATCCTGCTGGAGTTCATGCCCTACGCTGCCTGTGAGCCGGTTCGTAAGGTGCTGCGATCAGCGGTGGCCAACGCAGAGCACAACAACGGCCTGGATCCCCGGGATCTGGTGATCAGCCAAGCCTACGCCGATCAGGGTCCTGTGCTGAAACGGTTTCGCCCCCGCGCCCAAGGGCGGGCCTACCCCATTCGCAAGCGCACCTGCCACATCACCATCGCCGTCCGGCCCATAGGAGCTGAAGTGGTGACAGCTTCCTAACCTTCCGTATTCCCAGACCTCTACCCCTTAACCACCATGGGACAGAAGATCCACCCCACCGGTTTCCGCCTCGGCGTGATTAAAGAACATCGCAGCCGCTGGTTTGCCGATCCGGCCCGCTATCCAGCCCTGTTACAGGAGGATGATCAGATTCGCACCTACCTGACCCAGCAATTGAGCAGTGCTGGCTTGGCCGATATCCAAATTGAACGCAAAGCAGATCAAATTGACCTAGAGATCCGCGCTGCTCGCCCTGGGGTGGTCGTGGGTCGGGGCGGATCCGGCCTAGAGACTTTGCGCCAAGGTCTGCAAAAAGAGCTGAGTTCACGAGGTGGCGGCGAACGAACCATTCGCATCAATGTAGTAGAGGTCACCCGTGCCGACGCCGAAGCGACCTTGCTGGCGGAAAATATCGCCCAACAGTTGGAACGGCGGATTGCTTTTCGCCGCATCGTGCGCCAGGTAATCCAACGGGCCCAGCGGGCAGGCGTACAAGGGATCAAAATCCAAATTGCCGGTCGTCTCAACGGGGCCGAGATCGCCCGCACCGAATGGACGCGGGAGGGGCGGATCCCTTTGCACACCTTGCGGGCCGACATCGACTACGCCGAGCACCTCGCCCATACCACCTTCGGCATCATCGGAGTCAAAGTTTGGGTCTTCAAAGGGGAAGTTCTGCCCGGGCAGGAACGTCACGAACAAAAGTTTCCCCTGCAACAGCCCAAACGTCGGCAGCAGCGGCGGCGGCCCACCTTTGAAGATCGCTCGGCTCAAGCAGAGGCTTGACCGCCGGTTTGGCAATGCCCAGGGATCCCCATCAGTTACCCATGATTGAGGAACGGCCATGTTAAGCCCCAAACGCACCAAATACCGCAAGCAGCAGCGCGGGCGCATGAAAGGCAAAGCGACCCGTGGCAACCGCATCAACTTTGGGGAATACGGCCTTGTGGCCCTAGAACCCGCCTGGATTACAGCTCGACAGATCGAAGCCAGCCGTCGGGCCATGACCCGCTATGTTCGGCGGGGTGGCCAAATCTGGATTCGCATCTTTCCTGACAAGCCCGTTACTCAGCGAGCCGCGGAAACCCGCATGGGATCCGGCAAAGGCAACCCTGAGTACTGGGTTTGTGTCGTCAAGCCAGGCCGTATCCTCTTCGAAATGGGGGGAGTGGCAGAGCCCATCGCCCGCGAGGCCATGCGCCTTGCCGCCCAGAAGCTGCCCATTAAGGTCAAGTTTGTAACCAAAGCCGACTTTGAAAAGCCAGAGCCCGCCCAGGCAACGGCTTCAGAGGTGGCCACCAGCAGTGTATGAGGAGAGTTCAGCCATGCCCATGCCCAAAATTGCTGATGCCCGTGCTTTATCGGACGAAGAGCTGAGCAACGAAATCTACGCCGTCAAGAAAGAGCTGTTTGAGCTGCGTTTGCAGCAGGCCACGCGGCAGTTGAACCAGCCCCATCTCATCCGGCTGCGCAAACACAAGCTGGCGCAACTACTAACTGTGGAGGGAGAGCGTAAGCGGGGCAAACGCCCAACCCAGGAGGAGTAATGGCTGTTCGGGAGAAGATTGGCATTGTTGTCAGCAACAAGATGCAAAAAACGGTGGTTGTTGCTGTGGAAAATCGGGTCGCTCACCCGAAGTACGGCAAGATCGTCGTCAAGACCAAGAAGTTTAAGGCCCACGACGAGGAAAACCGCTGTCAAGAAGGGGATCTGGTGCGCATCACGGAAACCCGTCCCCTTAGCCGCACCAAGCGTTGGCAAGTTGCCGAAATCCTGAGGGAGGTGAAGAAACTATGATTCAGCAGCAAACTATGCTGACGGTGGCCGACAACACCGGTGCTCGCAAGATGATGTGCATTCGCGTGCTGGGCAGCAGTGGCCGTCGCTACGCCAGCTTGGGCGATGTGATCATTGGTGTCGTCAAGGATGCCCTGCCCAACATGCCCGTCAAAAAATCCGATGTTGTCAAGGCCGTTGTTATCCGCACCGTCGATACGGTACGTCGCCCTGACGGCATGTGCATCCGCTTCGACGACAATGCTGCCGTGATCATCAACAATGATGGCAATCCCCGTGGAACTCGTGTTTTCGGCCCTGTAGCCCGCGAGCTGCGGGAGAAAAACTTCACCAAGATCATCTCCCTGGCCCCGGAGGTACTCTGATGGTTCGCCCCCTCAAACCCAGCCAAATTCGGCGCTTAGTTCGGCGACCGGGCATTCGCAAGCACCGCAACAGCCTGCGCTACAAAATGCGTATCAAGCAAGGGGATACCGTGCAGGTGATCTCCGGCGATGACAAAGGCAAAATCGGCGAGGTGCTGCGGGTCTTTCCCGAACGCAACATGGTTTTGGTGGAAGGGGTTAACATTGTTACCTACCACCGCAAACCTCAGCGAGAAGGGGAAAGTGGCCGGATTGAGACCAAGGAAGCCCCCATTCCCGTCTGCAAAGTGATGGCCTATTCCAAGAAGCAGGAAGTGGCCAGCCGCATCGGCTATCAAATCACCGCCGATGGTCGCAAAGTCCGCGTCCTTAAGAAAACAGGCGAGATCCTCGACTAGGCATTACATTCTTTTTTCCATCATTGGTCTGGCTCTGACCCAGCCCAGAGCCGCAAGGAGAAGCCACCATGCCCCAACGTCTGCAAATCCTCTACAACACCGTCATCGTCCCCAAGCTGCAAAAGGAGTTGGGCTACACCAACATCCACCAGGTGCCCCGCCTGGAGAAGATCGTCATCAACCGCGGCTTGGGGGAAGCTTCCCAAAATGCCAAGGCTCTGGAATCTTCCATTGCCGAGATCAGCGCCATCACCGGTCAGCGTCCGGTGATCACCCGCGCCAAAAAGGCAATTGCCAGCTTCAAGATTCGCAAGGGCATGCCGGTTGGCCTGATGGTAACCCTACGGCGGGAGCGCATGTATGCGTTTTTGGATCGCCTGATCAACATTGCTCTGCCCCGTATCCGTGACTTCCGCGGCGTCAGCCCCAAAGCCTTTGATGGACGAGGCAACTACACCCTGGGCATCCGCGAACAACTGATTTTTCCCGAAATCAACTATGACTCTGTAGATCAGTTGCGAGGTATGGATATTTCAATTGTGACCACTGCTAAAACCGACGAAGAGGGCCGTGCCCTGCTCAAAGCGTTTGGCATGCCCTTTGCCTCCTAGGTTGCCCACCCTGACTTTTCTTGATCTGCATCGATCTTCCGAGGAGCACTGACCCACCGATGGCCCACACCAACGACACGATCGCCGATATGCTCACCCGCATTCGCAATGCCACCATGGCTCGGCACGAGTCGGTGGCAGTTCCGGCCACACGCATGACCCGCAGCATCGCTCGCGTTCTTCATGAGGAAGGGTTTGTCAGCGAATGGAAAGAGGAGGGAGAAGGGATCCAAGCCCGGGTGGTGTTGCGATTGAAGTACAAAGGCAAAGGCCGCAACTGCAGGCCCATCATCAATGGTCTAAAGCGGGTGAGCCGACCGGGTCTGCGGGTTTACCGCAACCACAAAGAGCTGCCCCGAGTGCTGGGAGGAATTGGGATCGCCATCATCTCCACCTCCAACGGCATCATGACCGACCGGGAGGCTCGTAAGCAAGGCATTGGTGGTGAAGTCCTCTGCCTTGTCTACTAGACCTTAAGTTTTCTCTGGTCAGGAGTTTTTCCCATGTCCCGTATCGGTAGACGCCCCATCGCCCTTCCTGCCAAGGTGGAGATCCAGATCGACGGCCAACACATTGCAGTGAAAGGCCCGAAAGGTCAACTGTCCCGCAGTTTGCCGCCCTTGATCACAGTCCAGCAAAACGCTCAGATGCTCACGGTCAGCCGTCTCAACGATTCTCGTCCTGCCCGCCAACTGCACGGCCTCTGCCGCACCTTGGTCGCCAACATGGTCGATGGAGTATCCAAGGGATTTGAGCGGCGGCTGGAATTGGTGGGCGTGGGCTACCGGGCTGCCATCCAAGGCAGCAAGTTGGTTTTGAACGTCGGCTACAGCCATCCTGTGGAGATCCCCTTTCCCCCTGGCATCCAAATTGCCGTTGAGGGAAACAACATCATTGTTGTCTCAGGCACAGATAAAGAACTGGTGGGCAATACTGCCGCCCGCATCCGAGCGGTCCGGCCTCCGGAGCCCTACAAGGGGAAAGGGATCCGTTATCTAGGGGAACAAGTTCGCCGCAAGGCGGGTAAATCCGGGAAAGCGAAGAAGTAAATAGCCCATTGCGAAAGCGGGACGGAGTCCTATGAAAACCAGCCGCAAAATCACCACCCAACGTCGTCATCGACGCATTCGCCGCAAGGTCTTTGGCACTGCCGAGCGGCCTCGCCTGGCCGTGTTTCGCTCCCATCGACACATCTACGCCCAGGTGATCGACGATGTAGCCCAGCATACCTTAACCTCCGCCTCCACCTTGGACACGGAGCTGCGCGAAAAATTCAAAGAAACCGGGACAGCCACTCAAGAAGCGGCTGCCTTGGTGGGCCGCTCAGTTGCTGAACGAGCCTTACAGATGGGCATTTCCCGCGTGGTTTTCGATCGGGGGGGCAAGCTCTATCACGGGCGCGTTCAGGCTTTGGCAGAAGCTGCCCGAGAAGCAGGGTTACAGTTCTAGCTACTGAGGACATAGCACATGGCTGAGCAGAGGGAACGTCGCAGAAGCAAAAAAAACCGCGAAGAGCAACCCACCGAGTGGCAAGAGCGGGTCATCCAGATTCGCCGCGTCACCAAGGTGGTCAAGGGCGGCAAGAAGTTGAGCTTCCGCGCTGTGGTGGTGGTCGGCAACGAGCGCGGCCAAGTCGGGGTTGGCGTAGGCAAAGCCAACGATGTAATCGGAGCAGTGCGCAAGGGAGTTGTGGACGGTAAAAAGCACCTGATTGAGGTGCCCCTCACCAAAGGTTTGTCCGTACCCCATCCCATGCAGGGGGCAGGCGGCGGTGCCACCGTCTTGGTCATGCCAGCAGCTCCCGGCACAGGCGTCATTGCAGGGGGGGCAGTCCGCACCGTTCTGGAGCTGGCGGGTGTACGCAACAGCTTGGCCAAGCAACTGGGATCCAGCAACCCCCTCAACAATGCCCGTGCTACCATCGATGCGCTGCGGCGGATGCGTACCTTCAAGCAGGTGGCCCAAGACCGAGACATCGATGTGCGCCGCCTACTTGGCAAGTGATGGACAGGTATATCGAGCAAGTGAGCCAGAGGTAGCCATGCGACTGGAAGACATTCGGCCTCAAGCAGGTTCGACGCGGCGGCGGCGGCGCCTAGGTCGTGGCGTCTCCGCTGGACAGGGAGCCTCCTGTGGCAAAGGGATGCGGGGGCAAAAGGCCCGCAAGGGTGGCAGTACACGGCCCGGCTTTGAAGGGGGCCAGACTCCCCTCTACCGGCGTTTGCCCAAGCTTAAGCATTTCCCCCGCTACACGCGGCGTCTGGAATACACCCTGGTCAACCTGCGCGCCTTGGCGGATCTGCCTGCCGGCAGCGAGGTCAGCCTGGAAAGCCTGATGGAACGAGGGATCGTCACCACCAACGATGGCCCGCTGAAGATCTTGGGGGATGGGGAAGTCAGCGTGCCCCTGACGATCAGGGCGGCGGCCATTACTGCTTCAGCCAAAGCCAAGATCGAGGCAGCCGGAGGTCGGGTGGAAATCTTGGGATCCTAAACCCCTTCTTCCCGTTGCTCTGGCCGGCTTCTGCCGGGTGGCGCTGAGTTGCACTTTTTTGATTTTGCTTTGATTTTGCCGACTGCTCCACCAGCAGCGTAGAGTGGTAGATAGCTAACCTTGCCCTTTGCTCCCGCGAGATTCTCTTCCCTATGGTTGACACACGAGGCTCCGCCCCTTCTGCCCAAGAGACCTTTATGCAGATGGCTATGGCCTCTGGCCTGCGCAGCCGTCTGTTTCTCACCTTGGGCTTGCTGCTGTTGGTCAGACTGGGCATTTACATCCCCATTCCCAGTATCGATCGGGCCCGCTTTGCTGCCGAAGCTGCCAACAGCCCTGTGTTTGGCTTGCTGGATGTCTTCTCCGGCGGGGGGATTTCTGCTTTGGGAATTTTCGCCCTTGGGATCCTGCCCTTCATCAATGCCTCAATTATCATGCAGTTGCTGGTCTCGGCCATTCCAGCCTTGGAGAACCTGCAGAAAAACGAGGGAGAACAGGGGCGGCGGCAGATTTCTCAATACACCCGCTATGTCACCTTGGGCTGGGCCATTATCCAGGGCATTGGCATTTCCTTTTGGGTGCGGGAGTTTGCCAGTACCACCAATGAGTTGGCCTTCATGGCCTCCACCACCTTGGCTCTGGCGGCAGGATCCATGTTTGTGATGTGGCTGGGAGAGATGATCACGGAGAAGGGGGTGGGAAGTGGCCCTTCGCTCTTGATCTTCGTCAACATTGTTGCCACTCTGCCCCGTGCCCTCGGACAGACTATTAGCCTGGCCCGTGCCGATAGCAGCACCATCGGTGGCATCTTGCTGTTGCTGGCAATCTTTTTGGTCACCATTGTCGGCATTGTCTTTGTCCAAGAAGGCAGCCGCAAGATCCCTATCGTCTACGCCAAGCGCCAGGTGGGCAACAAGCTGTTCCGCGAGCAAAAAAGCTATCTGCCCCTGAGGCTAAACCAAGGGGGGGTGATGCCGATCATCTTCGCCTACTCAGTGATGTCTCTGCCTTTGGCCTTGGCCCAGTACACCCAAAACCTGACCTTGGTGCAGGTGGCCAACTTCCTATCCCCCACCTCCTGGTTCTACATTCCCTTCTATTTCGTGCTGATCCTCTTCTTCAGCTACTTCTACGCCTCTTTGCTCATCAACCCGGTGGATCTGGCTCAAAACTTGAAGAAGATGGGGGCCAGCATTCCAGGGGTACGCCCGGGCAAGGCCACTGCCGAGTATGTCGAAGGGATCCTCAACCGGCTGACGCTGCTGGGGGCTTTGTTCCTGTGCGCGGTGGCCATCATCCCGACGACGGTGGAACGGGCAACCGGCATCACCACTTTCCAAGGTTTGGGGGCGACCTCGCTGCTGATTTTGGTGGGGGTGGCGATCGAGACCTCCAAGCAGATCCAGACTTATGTCATCTCACAACGCTACGAAGGGATGGTCAAACAGTAGTGCCGAGGTTGATCTTTCTGGGGCCGCCGGGGGCGGGCAAAGGTACACAGGCGGAGCGGCTGGCGGCCATTTACCACACGCCCAAAATTTCCACAGGCGATCTGTTGCGGGCCGAGGTCAAGGCTCAGACACCGCTGGGATGCCAAGCCAAAGCTTACATGGATGCGGGAGAGCTGGTGCCCGATGAGGTGCTGATCGGAATGGTGAAGGGGCAGTTGCAGCAATCTCCGGAGCAGGGCTGGATCCTAGATGGATTTCCTCGCACCTTAGCCCAGGCAGAGGCCTTGGAAGAGCTGCTGCAAGAGCTGGGCCAAGATTATGACTACGTCCTCAACTTGGAGGTGCCGGATGAGGTGGTGGTGGCCCGGCTGCTGGCCCGGGGCAAGGAACAGGGGCGCAGCGATGATGCGGATCGGTCGGTGATTCTCAAGCGTCTGGAGGTCTATCGGCAGCAGACGGCTCCCCTAATTGATTTTTATGAGGCCAAGGGGCGCTTGCAGCGGGTCAACGGCAACCAGCCGATGGAATCCGTACAGGAACATCTGCAGGCTCTTCTGGAAGGCTTCAGGAGGACGGCGTGATCAGAGCAGGAGCTGGAAATCCCTCCCAGCGGCGGGGCATGCAGCTTATTGAGATCAAATCTCGCCGCGAAGTGGAGAAAATGCGGCGGGCCGGTCGGGTGGTGGCCCAAGTATTGCAGGAGATCGCGGAGCGCCTAGAGCCGGGCTGGACTACGGCAGATATCGATACCTATGCTGAGAGACGGGTGGCCCAACTCAATGCTTTGCCCAGTTTCAAGGGCTACTACGGCTTTCCCGCCTGCGTTTGTGTCAGTGTCAACCATGAGGTGGTGCACGGGATCCCCAGTCCCCGCAAAGTGGTGCAGCCGGGAGATGTGGTTAAGGTGGATTTTGGCGCCATCGTCGAGGGCTGGCATGCGGACTCCTGTATCACCATCGGCCTGGAACCCCTGAGCGACGCAGCCCGGGATCTGATCGATACAGCGGCCAAGGCCCTGCAGACGGGCATCGACCACGTGCGCCACGGCGTTTGGCTTCAGGATGTCTCAGGCGCCATTGAAGATTACATCGAGGGGCGGGGCTACTCGGTGGTGAAGCAGTATGTCGGCCACGGGGTGGGGCGCAATCTGCACGAAGAGCCGCAATTTCCCAACTATCGCACCCGCGATCTGCCCAATCCCAAGCTGCGCTCCGGCATGACGGTGGCCATTGAGCCGATGGTGAATGCGGGGGGAGAGGCAACCCGAGTGTTGCCAGACCAGTGGACGGTGGTCACGGTGGATGGCTCTTGGTCGGCTCAGTTTGAGCACACGGTCTTGGTTACCGAGTCTGGAGCAGAAATTTTGACCGATCGCACGCCTTTTCAGTCCTAAGGGATCCCCTGATGAAGGACTGCAACAGTTAGGATAGAAGAGGTGGAGCATATTTTCATTTCTTAACAGCGCGTGTCGTCGCGGCTGTGGAGTGTCGTCCTATTTGTCGTGTCGTTTTTGGGAGGGTTCATTGTCTAAGGAAGATGCCATTGAAATGGAGGGGGTCGTTACCGAATCCCTGCCCAACGCCATGTTCCGAGTGGATCTGGACAACGGCTTCAACGTGCTCGCTCATATCTCCGGCAAAATTCGCCGCAACTACATCAAGATCTTGCCCGGCGACCGGGTCAAGGTGGAGCTGAGCCCCTATGACCTCAACAAAGGGCGCATCACCTACCGCCTTAAGAAAAAGTAAGTTCCCCAGCCGGGCTGCTGAGCATGAAGGAGCTGAGCCAAGTTCTCAAGACCAGCCTCTGGGCTACAGTCGGCGGCTTGGGTGCTCTAGCCGTTCTCAACGCTTGGATCTCCTCCCAAACTCAACCTCTGCAGAGCCTGTTGCCGGGAGAGGAAAGGCACCACTTCTGGCGGGGTCATCGCCTGTTTTACAAGGTCATGGGATCCGGCCAGCCGTTGTTGTTGTTGCACGGCATTGGGGCAGGCTCCTCCAGCTATGAGTTTCGTGCCATTATGGCGGAGCTGGGGCAGCACCATCAAGTCTATGCTCTGGATTTGTTGGGGTGGGGCAACTCAGAACGTCCAGATTTGAAGTACACCGGCAGCCTCTATGCCGAGATGATCGGGGATTTTGTCCAGCAGGTGATCGGGCGACCGTGTCACGTCATTGCCAATTCCCTCTCGGCAGGGTTTGCGCTGCGCTCGGCCCGTCTACAACCCCACCATTGGCAGAAGCTGTTGCTCATCGCCCCTCTGGGAGACAACAGCCTCATCCCCGATGCCCTCGGGATCCCTTTGGCCCAGATTGCCTATGGATTCCTCAGCCTGCCCGTTCTGGGGTTGGCCTTCTACAACGGCATCACCGCCCCCTGGAGTGTACGCTTGTTTACAGAGCAGAGCTTGTTCTCCCCCAGCTACGCCCTGGATGAGGCGGTGGTGGACTACTATTACCGGGCAGCTCACCAAGCGGGGGCTCAATTTGCCCCCCGTTCTTTTCTCACCGGCAAGCTCAACTTGCCCATCGAAGACGACTTTCGCGTGGTGACCAAGCCCATGGTTCTGGTCTGGGGAGAACAAAATCGTCTCACCGGCCCAGAACAGGCAGAGCGATATCGCGCTTTGCGCCCGGAGGTGCCGATATACCGGTTGCCAGGGGCTGCTTTTCCGCACATTGAAGCGCCGCAGACCTTTTTGTCGGTGGCTTTGCGCTTCTTGGCCGAAGCCGATCCTGCTCTACCGGGATGACGGACAGGGGATCCCTTCACCCCTTGGAAGAAAACAGCTGGGGATTGACGCAAGAAGCAGCCCTGACATCAGGGGGAACGACCGTACTCTCGGCTGACGCGACCACCCCCAGCCACTTCCCTGAGGGGAAAGGGGAGTTGGTACGAGTCCGGCAACTCAAGTGGGCTCCCCGGCCTTATCTTCCCAGGGATCACCATCCACAGGAGTGGAGCTGGAAGGAGGAGGGGCAGGCTCAGAAGGAGGGGCCTCTTCTTTGGCATACTCCTGTTCCCAAGCCGGTTGTTCGGGGGCGGGTGCGGGCTCAGGTGGACGAGGACGCACAGGCTGCGGCTCAGGTTCAGGCTCTTCTTCTGCGTAAACGTCTTCTTCTTCGGCTTCGTATTCCTCGTCGTATTCTTCTTCGTAATCTTCCTCGACGGCGGAACTCTCGACAGCACTGGGCAGGGCAGGAGCAGGGCTAACTCCGGCTTCCCAAGGGGGCTTGCCGATTCCCAGGGTTTCCAAAATCCCCTTGGCCAGTTGGGTTAGGCGGGTCTCAGCGCCATCGGCAACAATAAGGCGATCCCCGCCCACAGAGACAATCTCGTCAGTGGAGAGCAGATAGGTGCTGAGGATGAAGCCGGGTAAAAAGGTGAGGCCGAGGTTGGAGAGCACCAAACCCGTGATGATGCCGGAGACGGAGTTGAACTCAAAATCCTTAACTTTGCCGAGGCGGATCCCTTCCTCGGTTACCACCTCGCTGCCAACCACGCGACTCAGGCCCTCCAAATCCAAGTTATCGAAAACTTCTTCGCTGGGGACAAGAACTGCATCCTGACCCAACGCTGTTACTTGCCGCAGCTCCATCAAACGGGGGGATCCGGCAAGGGCTTTTTCCAGCACCCCCAGCACCAGAACCTGCTTGGCTTCCAGATCCGCCCAAACTTCGCTGACTACCCCAAGCCGGGCTGCGTTGCCCTGGCTGATCACCTGCGTTCCCAGAACCTGTGACCGCCGACGAACCTCTGATCGCACCAGCGCAACAGATCCTTTCCCAGTCGTCATGATGGTTTCCCCGTCGTAAGTCAAAACGTTCCCGTTGTTGGGCTGCGTGTCTGACACAGTTCGCCAGAATTAAGTAAGTTAATAGTACCACTGCCTGTCTCCTCCCTCGCGGGCTGCCCAGGTGGGATCCCGGCCAATCTGCCTGCTCCAGGCCAGAAACTGCTCTGCCATCGCGCCCAGGGAATAGTGCTCTTCTGCCCGTTGCCGGCAGCGGCTCCTGTCGATGTGATCTAGGCGCTCTACAGCCTCTGCCAAAGCTGCCACGTTGTCCGGCTCGACGATCCAGCCGGTTTCTCCATCGCTGACAATTTCCGCGGGCCCACCCCGGCGGTAGGTAATCACCGGCACGCCACAGGCCAAAGCTTCCACCGCCACCAAGCCAAAGGCCTCCACCCACTTGGGGGTCATGATCAAGGCTGAGCATTGCCCCAAGATCCGCTGCATTTGTGGGGTGGGCAAAAACCCTCGGTAATCCAATTGGGCATGCGGGTACTGCTCTTGGATCTGCTGCCAGTAGCCTGGCTCTTGCAGGTGGCCTAGGATCACCACCGGCCTTCCCGTCTTCTCGGCTAGGGCAGCACAGTCTTCCAGGCCCTTTTCGGAGGCAATGCGCCCAATCCAACACAGGGATCCATTCCCTTGGGGCACAAAGTCGTAGAGGCGCAGATCCACCCCGCAGGGCAGATAGACAAAGGGATCCCGACCTGCCGCCATCTCGGCTCGGGCAAAGGCAAAGGTCTGGGCTTGCGCCCGCGAATGCACCGCCAGCCGACCAGGGTAGCGATGGGCAATGTGCTCTAGAGCCTGATCGACGGCATCGCTGAGGGATCCCATGCTAACAATGTGGGCCACCGGGGTGCGGAAAAAATCCGTCAAATAAAACGAGAGCCAATCGTAGCTCCAGTTCACGATTAGATCGAACTGATCTTGCAGGTGGGCAGCCCGCTGCCACAGGTTGGCCAGCAGAGAGGGGGTGTGGATCAGAACCGGCTGATCGCGGCGCTGGGTTTGCGCATAGGCCGGGGGAAGGCCCGCCACCGGCTCGATCACCTCCTCCGGCAACTCCGCCATTCGGGATCCCACAGGGGCCAACACCCGCACTTGGGATCCCATCTGGAGTAAGACACGCGTCAGGTTGGCAAGATTGAGCTCCACACCACCACCGGCCCCGGATCCCAGAGGTCCAACAGGGGTGGAGAGGAACAGATAGCGGTAGGGACGAGCCATAGGGAGAGCCTCGGTAGCTCAGCCCATTGTCTTCTCAATCCGGATACCCGACTCCTTTTGCCTGGCCTCAAAGCCCACAGCCTGCCCAGAACTTTATGAGGCTTTGGCTACAAAAATTTCTCCATTCTCCACCTTGACCTTGTAGATGGCCAGGTCTGCCTTGGCCGGGCCACGGGTACGGCTGCCATCGGCAGCAAAAGCCGAGCCATGACAGGGGCAGACAAAGTTCTCCCCCCGCCAGTTCACATCACACCCCGCATGGGGACAGGCGGCATCCAAAGCCAGCAGAGAATCTTCTTTTTGCGGATCCCCGACCAGCCAGAGGGTGGCGGTGTTTTTCCCAAAGGCGTTTTCCACCTTGAAGGGGCCATCTTTGAGATCGGCCAGAGTGGCAACTTTCACAAACTCCGGCTCAGAAGCCTTAGAGCCAGAAGCAGTTCCCTGGGCCAGGGCAAAACGGCGCCGGGTAAACCCAGGTAACCAACCCACCAACGAGCCAAAACCGAGAGCCAGCCAGCGAAGAAAACCACGACGATTGTTGTACATGGCTATGTGTCCTTGGAGGTGTGCGAAATGTAGGTCATGAGCCAGCAAAAGACCGGCCCCTTCAGAAGGGATCCCCGTACAAATGCTGCCCTTAACATTTTGTTACACCGGAACAGTTTCGGCCAGGGCCAAGCCGCACTTTTTCCGGCTAGAGTACGCAGCAGCAGGCATCTTGGTTGCTTCATTGATTTGGCCGATGGGATGGGATCCCTTTCGGCTGTTGTACGCCTGGAGCCTAGGGTCGGGAGGTAAACAGCTCAGCAACCGTGCAGACAAAGCCGGGCAACAGGGGAGAAGACAACGCATCCTGAGCCAACAGCGTTTCTACCAAGACCAACTGGGCCTGTTGTCGGCGATACACCTCTACCCTCTGAGCCAGCCGATCGACGATCCAGTACTCTTGCACCCCATACACAGAGTAGAGTTTCCGTTTTGCCAAGCGGTCTCGATCCTCATGAACTTTTCCAGGTGATAGGACTTCAACCACCAGCTCAGGGGCACCCCGAAAATGTCCTGCTTCATCTTGAATCTGGGACAGCCGCTCATAACTAACCCAAACAACATCGGGAGACACATTATCAAATTCGGAAAAGAGGATCCCTGGCATGATTGAGGGTTCTCCCAATCCTGTTTCTAGCGACCACCGATGCAGTGCGGAGAACAAACACCCGATAATGTGCTGATGTTTGTGATGAGGAGAGCGAGTCACCAGCAGTTCTCCGTCGATGATCTCGTAGCGGATCCATTCATTCTCTGGAAGAGCCTCGATATCCCGAGTGGTCCAGCGTACTTCTGTAGCAGTCATTAGCTATCCCTATAGCAATAAATGGTGCTATGCCCAGGGCACCCTGCTGCTGTACCTACGACACTGGGCCGACAACTGCAACGCTGTCGCAACAGCGGGAACCGCACTTGGCGTAGCCAAATCTTAGCCCAGGATCCCGTTCACAGAAGCGAGACGGAGTCCTTCCTCTCTAACCACGACGGCTCAATGGGTAGAGCTTCTACGGAGCTGAACTATCGGTTGAGCTATCGTGTGGGGCTAGTTGGGATAGATGCGCAAGCGGCGGTTGGGCTCTTCGCCAAAGCTTTGGGCCCGCAGGTGGTAATGTTCCACCAACTGGTGTTGGAGCTTGCGGATCAGAGGCGAACGGGGCAAAAGTTCCACCGGCTGAGACTTGGGAATGACAATTTGCTCCACCGCCAGGCGGGCTTCTTCCAGAGCTTCGGTTTCATCGCCTGAGCTGGCGCGAATGAACAGCTCCAGGTCGGAATCAGATCCCTCTTCGCTTTCGATGTTGAGGATGTGGCGCAGGGCGCGGGCCAGGGCAATCAGAGTATTGGCCTTAACGGTGTGAATCGGGATCTGGCGGGAGTGGGCCATCTGCTGGATCTTGGAACGGCTGCGCACCTGGGATCGCAAGGCCAAGACAATGTCTGCCTCGTCTAGATCTTTGGTGACATCCGCCGACAGTTTCAGGGTTTGGATCACCTGCTCCAGGTAGAAGCGGCTCACTCCGTAGGGGTAGATCATCAGCGGCCCATCCGGATTCTGCTGCCGTCCTGTCGGGGCTAGGGCGGATCCCTCCCAGTCCAAATCTTCTTCTTCGTCAGAGCCGGATCCTACTCTGGATTCGGCCACCACCTGAGCGGCAGGACGGGATCCCGCCGGCGTTAGCGGGACGGAGTCCTCTCGCCTCTCCAGGAGCAAACCCGATTCTCCTTTCTGCTGCGAGCGACTTTCAAGCGGCTCTGAAGGCAGAGCTTCCATCCGTCCAGAGCGTTGCCATCCTCCCCGCTCCCGTGCTGCGGACATTGTGCTGCCGGCAGGGGGCCATTGGGGGCCAGATAGAGCCGGGCGCCCGTTTGCGCCAGCGGTGCTCCGCACTATCACCACCTGGCCGTGTTCGTCTAAACTGCGGGTTTGGGTCAGGGGCTCGCGGTTGCGCAAGAGACGATCCACAGTGGCGGCCACATCTTCATGGATGACCCAGCGGGATCGCTCCAGCATCTCTATGGCAATCTCAAACGTAGGGGGAGCTTTGCGCTCCAACACACTCTTTTGAGAGCCGCGCCGCCGCGCCTCTTCATCTCCTAGGGTGACGGATTGGATCCCGCCTACCAAGTCGGAGAGGGTGGGATTTTTGATCAGGTTGTCGATGCGGTTGCCATGGGCGGTGGCCACCAGTTGTACCCCCCGTTCGGCAATGGTACGAGAGGCCAAGGCTTCCAGTTCGGTGCCGATCTCGTCGATGACCACCACTTCGGGCATGTGGTTCTCCACCGCCTCAATCATCACCTTGTGCTGCAGCTCTGGGCTGGCCACCTGCATCCGTCTGGCCCGGCCAATGCCCGGGTGGGGCACATCGCCATCGCCGGCAATCTCGTTGGAAGTGTCGATAATAACCACTCGTTTGCCCAGCTCATCCGCCAGCACACGGGCAATTTCCCGCAGGGCCGTGGTTTTGCCCACCCCTGGTCGGCCCAGCAACAGCATAGAGCGCCCCTGTTCCACCAGGTCGCGGATCATGCTGATCACGCCGATAACGCAGCGACCCACCCGACAGGTAAGGCCGATGATTGTGCCTTGGCGGTTGCGGATGGCACTGATCCGGTGCAGGGTAGAGGCAATGCCTGCGCGGTTGTCACTGCTGAACTCTCCAACCCGGCTGATCACCTGATCCAAGTCGGCCCGGGTGATCACGTCTTCTGAAAGGTAATCGGCAAAGCCGGGGAAGCGGGCTTCGGGGCGGCGACCCAAATCCAGCACCACCTCCACCAATCGATCCAGGTGAGGATGCTGTTCTAGGCGCTCGCGAATTGGAGCCGGCAGGATATCCAAAAGCTTACTCAGGTCGTCGCTGTATTGAACCTGGCCGGGAAAGCCGGTACGTTCACGTAAGCGGTGCGGAGCACTTTCCGGATCCATCGACGGACTTGGGGTTGAGGGCTGTACGGGGAAACTCATGGCTGAGCAACGTCGTTAAACGCAGGAAAAACAGGTTTGCCTAAAAGCAACGGATCGCCGCTTTACTTGCTGCACCAACTGCTTGGCCAACGGGATCCCTGCCACCAATCCAGGATTCCATCCTGACTCCGATGAGCTGTGAGCTGGCTCTTCCAGATAGGCTGACACCAACTGTCGCGCATAGCTGCCGAAGGCTACCCCCGCCACCGGCCACCGGGGATCCAACAGCGGCACCGTTTGGGCATTGGTTCCTCCCGCCAATTGCACATAGCCTGGCAGGCCTATATTCAGTACCTTCTCGGCCAACTTTAGGGCAGCTTTGCCGGTGCCAGCTCCGATATCGCCACTCATAGGCCGGCCATCCACCTGCCAGATCAGCACTTCCGGCAAGGGATCCATGAGGGCCAGCAGATCCCTCAAGTAAGCCTCTAGGCCCGGACCATCGTTAAAGCTAATCGAGATGGCCTGGAGCTGAGGTAGCCAGGGCTTCAGGGATCCCCACAATTCCTCGAATGGCCTCTGGCGACCAATGCAGGTGTGGATCTCCACCGCCTGAATGCCCAGCTCGACCAAAGGCGGCAAAACTTCTGACAAAGCGACCTGGTAGCCGAAGGTAGCAATGCGCCGGTGGGGGCAAACCGGCTCGCAGCGCCCACAGCCGTAGCACAGCTCTGTCTGGATGTGGACTTGAGCAGGAAGGGCTGCCTGTGTCAAGGCATGGGGAGGACAGACTGCCAAACAAGGTTGAGGACAGTCGGCAGGACAAACAGGAGCCGTCAGCACCGCCTTGCGGAAATGGACGTCTTCGCCGTCATTGACGCTGACCATCAACCAAGGGGATCCCGCCTGGGGATCTTCGGCTTGCGCCCGTTGGATCCCTTCTTGAGCGGCCCGCACTATGGCCGGATCGGCAGCGACATCAATGCAATCTGCCCCGGCCAGCGTGTAAAGGAAAGCCAGCTCCCGAACCGAGGGCAAGTGGTGGAAACTTGCACCGCAGATCAACTTAAACCAGGTACCCTGTTGCAGCGAGGCGGTTGGCAAGGTCACAGGCACAAGAAGCCGCTAGCAGGATGGGGATCTGAGCCGCAGGCCATCTACTTGAGATGGTAGCAAAGAAATTTCCAGGATCCTGAAGAGAGGTTCAGGCGCTCTGCAGAGGTTGCCAACGAATTGACCGTTCTCGGCCCAGTTCCACCACAAACTTCACTCCCTTGTCTTCCCGACTCAGCTTCACCAGGTAGGAGAGTTCCTGTTGGCTGAACACATGCCCTTCGTAAAACCAGAACACCAACCCCTTAGCTTTTGGGGGCAAGGTGGCCCGATACTGCTCGATCAACGCCGGGAAAAAATAGGTGCGCCGCTCCGATTTGCCCAATGTGGCAGGCCGTACCCCATGAATGCACGTCAAATAGCTGGCCAGATCCCCGATTCCCTTGCTGGAGAGCGTGACCACCTCATACCCGGCTCCGCGCAGCCGCCGCAGGTAGTGCCCTTCGGATCCCCCCTCTGGGGTTACAAAGATGGCCAAAGCCCCAGATTGCTCCAGTTGCTGCACAAACTTTGCACCTGAGCCGACCAGCAGCATAGGAAGAACTCCATTACTCGTCTAGGGTTGGACAAGCAGCCCACCTGCGCTCATTGTAACGGGATGGCGCCTGAAGCTGGGGATAGAAGCTGCCAATGGAACCCATAGAATACTGGCTATCTCCCTGTTTTGCAGAAGGGAGCGTAAAGAAGGGTTAAGATACGGGTAACCTGCTTGCAGGTCTCAACCCACAGGTGGCGGACAAAGGCGGATGGATCCCCCTAGTAGGGATGGCCTCCCCGCCACTTACACAGCGACAACAGATGAACCTCATCATGCGACGACGCGAGCTGTTGACCTTGGCGGTGGCCGGGTTGATTACAGCACCCCTCAGCTTAGCAGGAGAGCAAAGAGCAATGGCCCAACAGACTTATCCCTTCACCAAAACCGACGCCGAGTGGCGGCAACTGCTCACCGAAGAGCAATACTATGTGCTGCGCCGAGAGGGCACTGAGCCCCCCTTCCGCAACGCTTACTACGACAACAAGGCCCCAGGTATCTATGTCTGTGCTGGCTGTGGTCAGGAGCTGTTTTCCTCGGCGGCCAAGTACGACAGTGGCACCGGTTGGCCCAGCTTTTGGGAGCCGATTGCTCCCCATGTGATCGGCACCAAGACGGACTGGAAATTGTTTGTGCCCCGCACGGAAGTCCACTGCTCTAACTGCGGTGGGCATTTGGGGCACGTGTTTCGGGATGGCCCCCCACCCACGGGTTTGCGCTACTGCATCAATTCTGCTGCCCTCAAGTTCATCCCAGCCACCGCCTAGAAATCCTCTTGGCTCCAGCTAAAACTGAGCCGCCTGTCTGGGTGAGCCTATGTCGGACTACACGTTCCTGGATGCTGCTTCGATTCTGCTGCGGGAGGGCCTGGAAGCTCTCTTGGTGCTGGTGGCACTGCTGGCCCTTATGAGCAAGAGCGGGCAATCGGCTCAGAAGCGCTGGGTGTGGATAGGGGGATCCGCGGGCTTGCTGGCAGCGGTGATGCTCGGTCTGCTGGTGAAGCTGTTTTTCCAGCAGATGCTCACCCACACGCGACAAGAGGTGCTGGAAGGGATCACCGGGCTGGTGGCAGCAGGTTTGTTGTTCTCGGTCAGCCTTTGGTTGCACCGCCGGGCTGCAGTGGCTTCTTGGCAAACCTTTGTGCGGGAACAGGCGCAGGCGGCACTGGCCACGGGTCAGGTTTTTTCCTTGGCTTTTCTGGCCTTTGTGGCGGTGTTTCGCGAGGGGGCGGAAACGGTGCTGTTTTATGTGGGGTTGGCCCCTTCCCTCTCGGCAAAAGATTTTTGGCTGGGGATCGGCCTGGGATCCCTGGTGTTGGTGGCGGTGGCGATCTTGCTGCTGCAGGTGGGGCTGAAATTGCCGCTGGGAGTTTTTTTCCGGGGCCTGAGTCTGCTGGTTTTCTATTTGGGCTTTAAGTTTTTGGGCAGTGGCCTGCACGCTCTGCAGGTGGCGGACTGGCTGCCCATCACCCCCCTGGTCGGGATCCCAAAGCTGCGCTGGCTGGGCATATATCCCACTTGGCAGACGCTGCTCCCCCAACTGGTGCTGCTGGGAATAGCTTTCGCCTTGTGGGTGAGGCAATGGCTGCGGGCTGATTCTGCTCAGAGGCTTTCTTCGTGAGAAACGCTCTCCACCGGCACTGGGGATCCCATAAGCCATAAGTTTGATGAATCCCTGTCCTGGTTTTGATGGATGGCAATGATGCAGGTCACAATTTCATAGTCGTTTCAGGTTGGGACAAGGCGACCGAGGTACTGGGAAAAGCCTTCTGGCCCTGTGCATCTAACGTTTTAAGTGCGGGTGCAGTGTCCTGGTTTGAATCAAAATGACCCTAAAAAGAAAGCGCTCTGTACGTCGCGCCTGAAACCGCACCCAGTCAAGCCTTCCAGTCCAAGAAAGCAAAGCCTACCGGCAGGGATCCGGCAGGCCGCTGGATTTTGTCGGAGATCCCCAGTAGGAAACCCTGTCGATCGCTACGGAATCGACAGAGAGCATCCACTCTGTGGGGTTCCCGAGAATCAGGTATCGTAGACCCGGCATTCAACAGCATCTGGGTTTTCAGCGCAGTGCTGCTCTAGGCTGCTGGGAGTCCTCGGCTGGTGGCTGCGAGCTGCCAGCACTTCTTCAACCGCATCCCAGGCCGCACGGCAGTGGGGATCCCCTTCGCCGTACTCAGAGCAGACGTTGCGAGCATTTTCCAGCTCTTTGGCGATCACTTCAGACAGTCCCATGTTCTCAAGCTCCTTTAGACTAGATGGGGCCGGTGGCCCGCTGATATAACCGGTTGACGCAGAACCTGTAGGGATTCGGTGTAACCGAGGATCAACAGGTAAAAACCAGCCGATCCAGATGAGGAATGAGTCCAGGATAATGACCTTGTGCCAACCGAATTGATCAACCGGATACATTACCCATTCTAAACAGGGACACCCGGGGGGTGCAGCTACGCTTTCGCGATCTCTTTGGGATCAGGATGCGCAGGGATCCCTCAGGCCCCAAACAGTTGTTCAATCCGTTGCCGCACCTGCTCTGGGGATCCCTGTTGACGCACTTGACCTTCCGAGAGCAAAATCGCCCCGTCTGCCCATTCCAGTTCCGCCAGCCGATGGGTTACCCAAAGGGCGGTGATGCCTTCTTGATCCACCAGTTGCCGGATGCACCGCAGCAAATCCGCCTGGCTGTCGGGATCCAACAGGGCTGTGGGCTCGTCCAAAAGCAGCACCTCGCTGCGCCGGGCCAAAGCCCCTGCCACTGCCACTCGTTGCTTCTGTCCGCCGCTGAGGCCGTGAATGGGCCGACGGATCAGGTGCTTCAATCCCACCTGCTCCAAGGCTGTTTCCACCCGCTGGTGAATTTCCGCCAAGGTCAGAGCCTCTGCTCCCAAGCCAAAGGCCACATCGGCTCCCACCGTGGGCATGAACAGTTGGTGATCCGGGTTTTGAAACACATAGCCCAGCCGACCGCGAATCTCCAGGTGGCCCGAAAGGGGCCGAGGATGGGTCAGGGATCCGGACAACAGTTGCAACAAAGTGGACTTGCCGCTGCCATTGGGCCCCAAGAGCATCCACAACTGGCCCTTGGGAATGACAAAACTGCACGCCTGCAAAACCGGCGGACGTTCCGGCCAAGCAAAGGTCAGGCTCTCCACCCGAATGGCCACCTCAGACATGGGGATCCCTTAGCGGCAGAGAGAAAAGGGCTGTCCTCAGCTTTGCAACTGGGCCAAAAAACCGGGACGGGCTCCCATGGGGCTGGCGCCGCCCGACTTGGAAGTCATTTGCACGCCACACAACTCACCGATGAGCAGGAACACCTTTTTGCCGGTGCGGTCGCAGGTCAGCTCCAAACTCTGAGGGGATCCACTCTGCAGAGCATTGACGATGCTTTGGTAGGCCCGGTTGGCCGCTTCTTCCTCTTTTTGGTGGACAACGATGGGGGCAGGGTTCCCTTTCAGGAGCAGTTCCAGAGTGTACATGGCTGACCGTTGCGTAGTGGGCCGTGGGACAAAAGAGAGGCACCCAGAGGACGCCGTTGGCGACAGCAGGACGAAGTCCTTTTCCAGTATCGCAGGTTGGGCCAGGGTACCGGCAGGCTCAACAAATGACGGGGGAGTTTCTCTCGCCAGATTAGGCCAGGCCGGTGCCGAGAAAAGGCAGCAGGCTAATCAGCAACAGGCCCAACGTGGCCAGGGATCCCGCCAAGAAGGAGAGGGATCGCCCAATGGGAATATCGGCAATGTAGAAAAAGTTGTAGAGCAGCCGCGCCAGCAGAAACACCCCACACAGCACAGCTACCCCTTCATCTCCGCTGAGGCCAAAATACCAGGGATCCGAGTGAGGGCCGGTGATGTAGGCGATCAACGCTGCTGCCGCAAACATCCCAAAGGTCTCAAACCCGTTGGCGTGGGCCCAGGTGGCCCGTTGCCCGTAGGGAGGTAGCCTATCAAACATAGCCCGAGGAGCATGCAGGTCGTAGCCAACGCGGGCACGGGCATAGCCCACCACCCCCATGGGCAGATAGACCAAGAGCATGGCTGCCGCGATGGAGAACAGGGGGATAGCTGCGAGAGGAAGGCTTGGCAACATAAGGCAAAAGGACGGTGCAAGATAACAGGGGAGAGGAAGGAGCCCAGCTCGGGCAGGAGCTATTGCCGGGAAAATCAACACCAGAACCATTATCCATCTATCGGGCTGTCTATCCAGGCAGATGCTTGCGTCAGGAAATCTTGCGGATTTGCCGGCGGCGCTCCTCATATTCAGCGCGGGTGATCAAGCCCTGTTTCAACAGGCTTTCCAACTGCTGTTCGGGATCCCGGGCTTCTCGCCCTTCCACACTGGTCCACTCCAGCTCGATCAACCCTCGATTGAATCGAAAATCGAAATCGGCATTGCTCATGGTCAGGATCCACAGCCCTTCCAGCAAACAAAGGGCGCGTACCCCGTAGCTGAGGATCTGCAGCGGGATGGAAGGAACGAACACCATCAGCCCCACCACCAAGTAGCCCCAGCCCCAGCGTTGGTGCCTCATATAGAAGCGCTGCAACCCTGGAATGAACACCCCCATCATCGCCAGCCAGCCGGCCACCTCGCGGACCAACCGCCGACGTTCCTGTGGGGGCATATCAGGGCCCCTGCTCTCGGCCATAGACTGCACCAGCTAGATGTGCCATTAAGCTAGCTCAGTTTTGGCCGCACAGGGCTCAGGAACTTGGATCCAACCTCAGAAGATTTTTGAGCAGCATCCCGCCGCCTATACTTGATGGGGGCAGTTCGGGGAAGGAACATGGCAGAGCGGGAGCTATCGGTAGCGATCTTGGCAGCGGGCAAAGGTACCCGGATGCGATCACGGCTGCCCAAGGTGCTGCACAAGCTGGGATCCCTGTCTTTGATCGAGCGGCTGCTGCGCACGGTGCTAACCTTGAAACCCCACCGCTGTCTGGTGATTGTGGGTTATGAACAGGAGCAGGTGCGCCAAGCCCTGCGGGAGTACCCGGTTGAATTTGTGGAGCAGGCCCAGCAATTGGGCACCGGACACGCCGTTCAGCAACTGTTGCCCGTCCTGGGCGGTTTTCAGGGGGATCTGCTGGTGATCAACGGGGATGTGCCCCTGCTGCGGGCGGAAACCCTGCAAGCTTTGGTGGAGCGCCACCGCCAGGTGAACCCAGAGGTAACCTTGCTCTCGGCTCAGGTGGCGGATCCCTATGGCTATGGGCGGGTATTTTGCGATGCCCAACAGCGGGTGCTGGAACTGGTGGAAGAGCGAGACTGCACCCCAGCCCAACGGCAAAATCGCCGCATCAACAGTGGGGTGTATTGTTTTCACTGGCCGGCTCTGGCTCAGGTTTTGCCCCATCTCAATCGCAACAACGCACAGCAGGAGTACTACCTAACAGATGCCGTCAAGCGGGTGGGCAAAGCCATCGCTCTGGATGTTGCCGATCCGCAAGAAATTGTGGGCGTCAACGACCGCCGCCAACTGGCCCAGGCGTACCAGATTTTGCAGGATCGCCTCAAGGAAGCCTGGATGGAAGCCGGGGTCACCTTTGTGGATCCCGATAGCAGCAGCCTCGAGGAAACGGTGGAATTGGCCCCCGATGTGATCATCGAGCCCCAAACCCATCTGCGAGGGGTGTGCCGCATTGGCTCGGGAACCCGCCTGGGGCCGGGCAGTTGGATCGAGTCCAGCGAGATTGGATCCGGCTGTCACATTCTCTACTCGGTGGTCAGCCACAGCCGCATCGGCAACCAGGTTTGGATAGGCCCCTACGCCCACGTGCGCCCCCACAGCCAGATCGGGGATCACTGCCGCATCGGCAACTTTGTGGAAACCAAAAATACCCAGATTGGATCCCACAGCAACGCCGCCCACTTGGCCTACCTGGGCGATGCCAAGCTGGGATCCCAGGTCAACATCGGGGCGGGCACCATCATCGCCAACTACGACGGCCAGCAAAAGCACTTTACCGAAATTGGGGATCGCAGCAAAACAGGCGCCAACTCGGTGTTGGTGGCTCCTTTGCAGGTGGGATCCGATGTCACCATTGCCGCCGGCTCCACCATCCCTGCCCGCTACCCCCTGCCGGATGACTGCTTGGTGATCGCTCGCTCCCGCCCGGTGGTCAAGCCCGGTTGGCGACCCGGGATCCGCTCTTCCCGCCCCCAGGAGCCCCAGCCCATGCCGCCGGGATCCCTCAAGATTTATCCCTTGCGCCTCTTCCCCGGCCAAGATCTCAAGCAGGAACTGGAGCGAGTGGCCCGGCAGCAGCCCTTGCAAGCGGGGTTTGTCCTCAGCGCTGTCGGCAGCCTTAGCCAAGCCACCCTGCGCCTGGCCGACCAAATGGGGGATCACCTGTTGTCGGAACGCCTGGAGATCCTGGCCCTGAGTGGATCCCTGTGCCCTGACGGAGTCCATCTCCATCTCACCGTTGCCGATGCCCGAGGCCAAACCTGGGGGGGACACCTGCGCCCCGGCTGCCTCATCTACACCACCGCCGAAATTGTCCTCGCCGACAGCCCGGAGTATCGCTTCTCCCGTCAACCGGATCCGGCCACCGGCTACCTGGAGTTGCACATCCAACCCGTGGCAGGGGATCCCTGCTGGCCGTCCCCACCCCCCCAACCCCAGCAAAACCAGCAGACAAAACCAGAGGCTGACAACAGCAGGCCGAAAAGCTTACAGTAGTCAACATGAGTTACCTAAAGCTAAAGGGGGCTTGTGAGCGCCAAGCCGAAAGCTTCACGGAACTCATGGACGCTTTGCGGTGTGGCGGGCATGTTACTGGGTTTTCGGACGCAACTCATTCTTAACCGCAAGCAAACAACTCTAGCCGCCCAACACGCTGGGGTAGCCCGCCACGCCTATAACTGGGGCTTAGAAGTCTGTCGGCAAGCCCTGGAGAACCAGCAAAAACTTCCCACCGCCATTGACCTGCACAAGCGCCTAGTGGCCGAGGTGAAGAAAGAACATCGCTGGTACTACCAGGTCTCCAAATGCGCCCCTCAGCAGGCATTACGCAACTTGGAGCAAGCCCTTAAGCGCTGGCGGGGTGGGTTGGGGAAGTTTCCCCGCTTCAAACGCAAGGGAGTGCGAGACAGCTTTTACCTGGAAGGGAGTATTCGCACTTCTGGCAACCGCATCAAGGTACCTATCTTCGGTTGGCTGCGCTGTGCAGAGCTGCTCCCGGTGACCACACCCAAGAACGTGGTTGTTAGCTTGAGAGCCGGACATTGGTACATCTCCTTCAAGTACGAAGCTCCAACACCCCAGGTGGAGAAGACCGGAGAGGTGGTGGGAGTGGATTTGGGTATCCATCACCTGGCCACCTGCTCCGGCGGGGAAGTGTTTCCCAATCCCAAGCCCTACCGCAAGGCCCAGCGGCGTTTGGTCAGGCTGCAACGGCGGCTGAGCCGTAAGCAGAAAGGCTCTGCCAACCGCAAGAAGGCGGTGGTGCAGTTGGGCAAAGCTCACAAGCGGGTGGCAGACATAAGGACTCCGTCCCGCTTACGCGATCGGCAAGACAATCTGCACAAGCTGACGACTTACCTGGCCAAGAGATACCGAGTGGTGGTGATAGAGGACTTGCAGGTGAGGAACCTGCTCAAGAACCGCAAACTGGCGGGATCCCTGTCAGACTGTGGGTTCTACGAGCTGAGGACTCCGTCCCGCTATCGCGAACGGCGACAGCTAGAGTACAAGGCCCGGCTCTACGGCTGTCAGGTGGTGGTGGCGGATAAGTTTTATCCGTCCAGCCAACTGTGTTCACGGTGTGGCCACAAACAGAAGATGCCACTCAGCGAGCGGGTATTTCGCTGCCCGTGTTGTGGTCTGGGGATAGACCGCGACCGCAATGCAGCGCTGAACCTGGTACGGTGGTATTTTGAGTGCTACTTAAAGCGCTCAACTACCCCAAGCTCTGGGGAAAGAGACGCCTGTGGAGATTCCTCTGGCGGGGTGGTAAGCCTGAAGCTTACTACCAGTCACGAGTCGTGGAAGCAGGAAGAAAGCAGAGACGCGACAGGCACTGAACACTCTGGAAGTGTTTGTTAGCGTTTCGTAGGTCTTTCGGAGCGGTCATCAGTACCCCGTTGAGCAGCCAGAAATTGTTAAGCTTAACGCACGGATGGCAGTATCCGGCCATGCCCCGAGTGACAACTGCTGACGAGCTGCTGACAGAATATGCCTCTGGCGAGCGCAACTTTCAAGAATCCAACCTGGTGGGGGTGGACTTGGTGCGCTCCAACTTGCAAGGGGTGAATCTGAGAGGGGCCAACCTCTCCTTTGGCAAGCTGAGTGGCATTAACCTGCAGGAAGCCGATTTGCGCGGCGCCGATCTCAGCTCGGCCAACTTGATGGGGGCCAACCTCCGCGGGGCCAATCTTTGGGAAGCCAACTTGATCGGCGCGGATCTCAGCTTTGCCGACTTGCGGGAAGCCAACTTGCACGGTGCCTACCTTTGGGAAGCCAAGCTAACCCGTGCACAACTGCAGGGAGCCGATCTAAGCGGGGCAAAAATCGGCGGAGCAGTGCTGACCGGCGCTGACCTCAGCGGAGCCACCCTACCCGACGGGAGTGTGCGGGCTTGAGCCACCCCCCCAGCAGACAAGGCAGAATGGAACTGTTGCGACGGGATCCCTGATGTTGCTGCTGTTCAACTTGGTCTTGACACTGCTGCTGGCTTTGGGAGTGGCAGTCCTGGCCGGGCAAAACCCCACCACCCTGACCGTACACTTCTTGATGTGGCGCTCGGTGGAGCTGCCCTTGGGATTCCTCATCGCCGTGGCCGTCGGCCTGGGCCTGTTGACGGTGGGGCTGGGCTCTCTCCTCTGGCCTGGGCGCAGCTTTTCTGCCACCGCCCGCCAATTACAAGAGCGGGTGCGCCAACTGGAAATGCAGGATCAACCGCCCCAATAACGGCCAATTCCCAAAGGGATCCCTCTGCTTTCTGGCTTTGGCTCAACAGCTTCGATCCCCTGCAATTCTACCTGCAATTCTATAGTTGACTTGACAATCTTGTCGCTGGCCCTAGGGAAAGCATGCTGGAATGGCCCACCGATGCGAGACTGGGCGTAAGCTGAGATCAGGATCCCTTCGCCGTCTGCTTGAGCAGTGCGTATCTCCAACCGTAACCATGGCTTATTTCCAACCTACTTCCCCGGATAGCTCTCCCCAAGACCCACGGGCCCTGCGCAAAGCCCTGCGCGGATCCAGCACCTACTTTGCCAAGGGATTTGAAGAACACAAGGATCAGGCTCAACTGGAGCTGCAAACCACCTACAAAAGCCCCCTTGTGGAGCAAATCCGCGCCCAGGCTTACCGCTATCAGCGGGGCGACATTACCATTCACCTGGCCAGGGCCTTTGGCTTTTGCTGGGGCGTGGAACGGGCGGTGGAATATGCTTATGAAGCGCGGCGACGCTTTCCGGATCGGCAACTGTGGATCACCAACGAGATCATCCACAACCCTCTGGTAAACCAGCACCTGAAGGAGATGGGGATCCGCTTTGTGGAGAAAGGCCCGGACGGCAAGAAGGACTTTTCTCAGATCCGGCCCCAAGATGTGGTGATCTGGCCTGCTTTTGGGGCAAGTGCATCGGAAATGGCGTTTTTTCGGTCGCAGGGCAATGAGATTGTCGATACCACCTGCCCCTGGGTTTCCCGCGTGTGGAACCAAGTGGACAAGCACCGCGCGGCTCAATTCACCTCTGTGATCCACGGCAAGTACAACCACGAGGAAACCGTAGCCACCAGCTCCTTTGCCGAAAAATATCTGGTGGTGCTGAACCTGGAAGAAGCAGAATGGGTCGCCCGCTACATTTTGCAAGGCGGAGATGCGGCAGAATTTCGGCGGCGCTTTGGCAAGGCCACTTCCCCCGGTTTTGATCCGGATCGCGATCTAGAGCGGATCGGCATCGCCAACCAAACCACCATGCTAGAGGGGGAGACCCGCGCCATTGCCAAGCTGTTTGAGACCACCATGCTGCGCAAATATGGCCCCCAGGAGTTGGACAATCACTTCATGAGCTTCAACACCATCTGCAATGCCACCCAAGAGCGGCAGGATGCCATGTTCGAGCTGCTCGAGCAGCCTTTGGATGTGGTGGTGGTGATCGGGGGGTTTAATTCCTCGAATACCACCCACCTGCAGGAAATTGCCCTGGCCAAGGGCTTGCCTTCCTTCCACATCGATGGCCCCGACTGCATCCAACCCAACAACCGCATCCGCCACAAGCCCCTTCACCAAGACCCGACAGTTACCGAAGGTTGGCTGCCCGCCGGGCCGGTGCAAATCGGCATTACCTCCGGTGCCTCTACCCCAGACCGCGTTGTCGAGGAGGTGATTCAACGCATCTTCGCCCTGCGTGAAGAACCTCGGCGGATCCCTGCCTAGGGATCCCTTCCCTCTCCCTCTTGAGCGTGCTCAACACCCTTTTTCAGGTTTATCCTCCCTTGCTGGGCTGGACGCTGCTGGGTTTTTTTCTCCAGAAGGGGCTGCCCGGCGACTGGAAGCGTTGGCTGGATCCCCACGCCTTGGGGCGATTCATGTTTTGGGTGGGAGTGCCCCTCAGCATTGTTGGGTTTATGCAGGGGGTGGATCTGTCGGGCCAAATCTGGGTCGCCCCTCTGATCTGTTGGCTGTCGGTGGGGCTGGGGTTTGCCTTGACCAGCGCTTGGCTGTGGTGGCAGCGCCACAACTGTTGGAGCAGTGCCCAGCAGGGCAGCTTTCACCTAACCGCCACCCTGGGGAACACCGGGTATTTGGGCTATCCCATCTGTCTGGCTGTGGCCGGAAGGGCTTACTTTGGCTGGGCCCTGTTCTATGATCTGCTGGGCACTCTGTTCATGGCCTACGGGTTTGGCGTGTGGGTGGCCAGCCGCCACGGCAGTTCCCATGCCCAACCTTGGCAGGTGGGCCTCCACATTTTGCGCACCCCTGCTCTTTGGTCTTTTGCTATGGGCCTACTGCTGACCCGCGAACCCCTGCCGGGTTGGCTCTCTCAAGGGTTGGCGGCTTTTGCCTGGAGCATGATCCCGCTCAGTTTGATGATTTTGGGGATGCGATTGGCCCAGGTGAAGCGCTGGGGATCCTTTCTTGCCGCCGGAGTGGCCCTCTTGATCAAAATTGTGATTGTGCCGCTCTTGGTGGGAATCGGCCTTGCCTTCACCCCCTACCCGCCTCTGGCCAAGCTGGTGCTGGTCCTGCAGAGCGGTATGCCCCCCGCCATCGCCACCCTGGTGCTCACGGAAGAATACGACTTGGATCGGGAAATTACCGTCACCGCCTTGGCCGTGGGGTACTTGGCCGCCTTGCTGACCTTGCCCCTCTGGCTGGGGCTGTGGGGATCCTAATAGGCCAGGTGAGACAAGGTTTGCTCGAGGTAGCTATGCACCAGTTGATCCAGCTCTGCTTCCTGAGTGGGCAACTCCCGGCCCTGGAGCCATCCCCGAAAACCCGAGCTTTCCACAATGGCCTGCCGCAATGGCTTCCAAACTGCTTGCGTGCGCAGTGCTGTATCGGAGCTGAGAGCAGGACTGATCATGAGAAGAAGGTGAGTAGGAGTGATTCACCCTCAGAATAGCTTGGATCCCAGTTGACTTTGGCTCTCTAGGATACAAATCTCCCCTCTATGCTGAGCAAGCCTTCTCTCAGTCGCTCAAGCCAAAAAATCCTCAATATAGTCATTCCAAACTAGATTGAGACACTCCCCAGGCGTTCCGCGCTGCTTCCGCGGCCACCCCCAGACTTTCTCCCAGAGGGAGAGAGGAGCTGGACAGAAATGTTTCATTCCTGTTTAAAATGACCATACATCCCATCAACTCGAGCAAGAGGCCCAGGGATCCCTAAACGAACAATTGGCTGCGCTGCTCGACCCGTAAAGTTGGCCCCAAGGCATTGAGAAGAGAGACGCCGTAGCTGCGGACGATAATGCGGCTATCCAAAATGGCCACCCATCGGGTGGATGAGCTGGAATCTTCTCCCGAATCAGAGCTTTGCCGTAGAGGCGCAACAGCCCGTTGCAACTGGGCAGCAGCCACCGGCAAAAGGTACTGACGAAACCAGTCCTGCTGGGTGCGTTGCAGATATTGCACCCGTCCGGCCACCCTTGGGTCTTCCACAGAAGGGAAAGGCAAAGTGGCGATCACCATCAGCTCAGGGCGCGGCAAGCCGGCCTTGTGGTGCAGCCAGTAGGGCCAGTCGCAGACCAAAATGCCCTTTTCGCCCGGAAAAGGGCTGTTTACCCGCACCCGCGAGCCGAATTCGGCAGCCAAAGCCGCCCCCACCTGTGCCTGCAGAGGTTGATCCGACACCAACACCACCACGAAGCCCTGCGCCTGAGGGATCAAGTTTTTCAGCTCTTGCAGCAGGTGATCCCGAAATAGAGGGCTGTTGGGCAAGGGGAGGCGCGGCAAGTAAAGGGAAAGCTCCGCCCCGCCAGAACGTGGCCAACCCTCGCCTGAGGCAAACCGCAGCGGCGTCAGATCCGGCAAGCCCAACCGTCGCCGATAGGTTTCCGCCTGGCGATCCAGATCCAGCGCTTCCCCAATAATCACCACCGGCTGTGTGGCCCAAATGGGGGCCAACCAATCCTGCAGAGCCGCCGGGCTGTGGTGAAGGGTGAGGCGACCGGTTTCTCGGTCGGTTTCGGCCCACCAAATCCATTTGGAGACGGGATCCCCCTCAGAGCTGAGCCGCCGGCGGATTTGATCCCAGGGATCCGGCAGCCAGCCGGGGTAGCCTGTCACCAAAGACAGCACAGCATCCAGGTGAACCTGTTCATCCGCATGAAGCAGACAGCGGGAAAGAGGCCGCCGCAAAAGCTGAAGGGACAAATTGACCTGAACCTGGGAGAGCTGCTCCGCCTCGGCAGGGAAGATTTGCCGGAGCTGTTGCCAATGGCTGGCTTCCAGGGTCACCGTTAGCGCCTGGTAGGCCCAATCTTCCAGGTCTTCGGCTCCATCCAGGATCAAAGGGATCCCTGTCGGCACTTGCGAGGATCCCTTTCTCAAGCGAGCTTGCAGCCAATCCAGGGGATCCACCAACAGCAACCCCTGGAAATCGGGATCCGGCCAACGGTCTTTTTGCAGGACGGGCTTATGCAACTGCAGGGTGTGCTGTAGCCAGGGGATCTCTTCCCCCAAAATTTGCGCCTGCACAGGAGCTGTGGCACAGAGCAAGGTGGGGTTGGGCCACATCAGGGCTGGCAGCAGGTAACTGAGGCGGTGCTGACCCCCAGCGGGCACCTGGATCAAGGTGCTGCGACCCAGCCGCAACCCTCGCGCCACCATGCGAGCCATCGTCAACTGGTGGGGCCACAGGGCTTCGGGAGACTGCCGCAAAAGCTGCCGCAACTGTTGGTGGACTTCAACCTCAATCACAGTTCAGTACGCCGGGGGTCTGCCACAGACGGTAGGGTGAACTAGCCTATTCTAGGGTAGAGAAGAAAACCAAAGCCCATCTCTGGGGTGAGCGATGTCTCTTCTAGCTGCTGTTTCCACGGGATCCCTGCTTCTGGATCGCTCCGGGTGGGGCCGTTTGCGCATGAAGGGATCCCCAGGCTTGGACTATCTGCACAACCGAAGCACCCAAAATCTGAAGGCCCTCAAGCCAGGGCAGGGGGCCGACACGGTTTTCGTGACCCCCACCGCCGGCATCCTGGATCTGGCCACGGTGTACGTGGGAGAAGAAGACTGCTGGATCTGGACTTCGCCCCAGCGGCGCAGCCTGCTGATGCAGAGTTTGGGGCGCATGCTGCCTTTGGTGCGGGGAGCACAGTTGAAAGATGAGACAGATCAGACCTTTGGTTTTGGATTGCTCGGATCCCAGAGTCAAGCTCTCCTGGAGCAAGTGGTGAGCTCAGAAGAGATCCCGACCGGGCCTCATGAGCACCGCCCCGTGGAGATCCAGGGGATCCCTGTCCATCTGGCTTGTGGCACGGGTCTTGCCCAGCCGGGGTTTACCCTCTGGGGCACCATTGACCAGAAAGTCGCTCTTGAAGAATGCTTGCTCCAAGCCGGAGCCAAGCTGGCCCCACCTGAGCTGTGGGAAGTCCTCCGCCTAGAAGCGGGTCGCCCCGCCGCCGACCGAGAGCTGACCTCAGACTACAACCCCCTAGAAGCCGGCCTGTGGCGAGCTGTTTCCCTTGACAAAGGTTGCTACGTTGGCCAGGAAGTCTTGGCCAAGCAGGTAACCTACCGGCGCATTCGGCAAACTTTGTGGGGGATCCGCCTCCAAGGAGAAGCTCATCCTGGCACAGAGATTTTGCGGCAGGGGGAAAAGATTGGGCTGCTGACCAGTGCAGGCCTAACTTCGCAAGAGTACCTGGGATTGGGATACGTGCGCACCAAATTCAATCCTGCCGAGGGGCTGGAAGTTGAAGTCGGCTCAGCGCCGGGAGTCCTGACTCGAATGCCGTTTTTGAGCTTTCCGCCTATTGTCTGAGGTTGTTTTTGCAGACCTCTCTCCTCTCTTTTCTAGAGGGAGAAGCGTAGGCGAAACACCGCAACTCACCAGTCAAAGTGGCGGCGAAAGCGGGGATCCCGTCGATCCTTTTTGCGTCGGTTACAGGTTTTGCACAACGTTTGCAGATTGCTGATGTCGTTGCTGCCCCCTTGGGCAATGGGGATGATGTGATCGATCTGAAGCTGAACCTCTGGGGGCGACTTTCCGCAACCGCGACAACGGAAGCCGTCTCTTTGGAAAACATACTCCCGCACGGCTGCTGGAATTAGAATCCTTTCGCCGGATTTTCTTTCTTTCATCGTTATTCATCCATACTGCGAAGATCGTCCAGTGGAGACTTTTCATCTAGAGGTTCTAATATCTCTTGGTCGGGTTCTTTTATCAGAAATTCAGGATTGTCAGGATAAAATTCAATCGTAACTTCTACTCTTACTTTTACTCTACCGGTCTGCCAACCGTTAGTTTTAGGAGAAAGAATCGAGCATGGAACTCCTTTATGGAAAAAATGAACCTGATCTTCATAGGGAATACCTGTTTGTATCTCAGACGAACTCAAGTGACTGTCTAGTCCTCTTCCCATTTGGTCAAACTTCAGGAAATAAGAATTGATAGAATCGCAAAGCTTGGAAATCATGTAGACTTTCTGCTTATTGTTCTTGTTGATAAAAGTGATAACTCCGTCTCCCAGTTGGCTAAGATTAATGGATGTTTTTGTCATCTTATCGACCTCAAGACATAGAGACAACTTGAACAGCCCGTAAATCATCCAGTATAGAATCCTCTAGTTTTCTGGGAGCGCTATCTCCAGAATCTCTATATGGGTCATCAGGAACAAACTCGAGATAAACTTTGACTGATATCTTGCCAGAGATCCACGACTTTCTGGGCTGTAAGACTCTAGATTCTATTCCATCCACGAGCATTCTAATGTCCGCATAAACCTTTCTTGATTTAAGGTAACCGTTTGTCCGTAAAGTATCTGAAAGAAGGTAATTAATAATTGCACTATGCAAGCTACTTGGAAGGTAGACTTGATCACCAATTTCAACGACAGTTTCCCTATCATCTGACCTAAAAACTATCGGATCGACCACGGCATTGTCTCCTATTGCTAACAGACTTTACTGACTGACATCTCCCCGAATGTCATCCAAAGGCGATCTACTGCTCCCTGATCCCGTTTCTTCTGGCTCAAACTCAACCAATAGTCTCATCCTAACTCTACCAGCAATCCACGGTGAGCCAGGACGTAAGAGTTTAGCAGGAATTCCTTTCACGTTAGTTATTCCGTTCAAGTTGCTCCATAGAATCGAGACTCCCTTTTCGCTAAGTTTGCTGGATAAGTAGGATCTGATACTCTCATAAATAATCTCTGAGTACACCTGAGCAAACTCTTGCGAGTAGATTAGGCGTCCTCCTATATCAATGACAGTATTTTGGAAAATATCTAGCTCAACAAAGCACTCCTGAGATTGATCATTACTTGACACTTGCCCAACCCCCTCTATGTCTCTCTGGCTTAGGCTAGCTCTCACTTTCGCGAAGGTCATCCAGAGGGGATCCGCTGCTGCTCTCTGAGCCTGTATCCTCTGGCTCAAACTCTACAGTGATCCGCAATCTGACTCTGCCTTTTTCCCAATCTTTCTTGCCCGGCACCAAGAGCTGACAAGCAAGTCCCTGCCCAAACCACTTCGCTTCTTGCAACAATTTTTCTTCTGGCTTGGGAGCAAGAAGGCTACTGGCAATGTTGAGCAAGTCTTCCGGCGGCAGGATCCCTGAGGATCTCAAGGCCGCAATGAACAAGCGATGCAGCTCTTCTTTCTTGGTCAAGTCCTCTTGGGCCGCTTTGACCAAGTTGGCAACCTTGAAAGTTTTCTCCCTTACAGAGAGGATCCCTTCTGGGTGCTGCTGTAGAGGTATCGATTTGGATCCCATGACTTTATCTGGATCAAGTGAAAGGCCAAAAACAAAGACAAGCCGCTCTATCTCAAATCATCGAGAATGCTATCCAACTCTGGAAAACTCTCGTCTATGGGTGTAGAACGACCAAGAGCGACTGCTTCGCTTGCACTGCTTTCACCTACTTGCTGTTCAGGAAGACTTGCCAAAATTTGAACTGACTCACCAACAGAGGAAGGTTCAGGACAAGTAATCAAGGGCAGCATCTCGCGATTGAGGCCCAAAGCTTGCAAGCAGAGGTTGATCCCAGAAACAGCTTGGTTGTACTTGTCTATGCTTGCCTCCAGTTCTTTCAGCCGCTGTTGGTTAAGCGCAATTTTCTCTTCAGCCTCTTTTCTGAGAGTTGCTTCCATGAACTGCTTTGCTTCTGGGTACTTTTGCAAAATCTCATCGGCTACTTGCTTGGCAACCGGCAATAGCTGAGTTTTTAGAGTATTGTTGGTCTCTTGTCGGAAGCTAGAACGCACTGTCTGGTTAATTTTCGGCTCGAAGTCAAGCTTGAGTAATTGTCGGATTCCAGGCTCTGCGTCGCGAATAGCAGAGATGTCATAAGATTGGCTGGTTTGCTTTAGGACTTCTCGAAACTGGTAGATCGAGAATGTTCCTTCGTCGTAGAAGCGGGGGCTTTCTCTGAGGTAGCGGTCGCACTCTTTTCGGGCACCATTGACAAGAGAGCTCAAAGTTACATCTCTAACCGAAAGAAGCTTTTTCTCCAAGTCCCCATCGGATCCCAGTAGGCGAAACAACTGCCTGTAGTAGCTTGAGCTGCGAACTTCATCAACAAGGCGACGAAAGAAGTTCTCTACAAGCGTGCTGGCTGATTCTACCAGGATGTCCTCTAGATGGTTGGACAAATAATAAAAGGCTTCGACCAATACAGCTAAGAATGGAGCTGTGGAGTTGCGGGGACGAATGCGAACGGCTTGACTGTAAACATTGTCCAACGAAAAAGTATCCAAAAGCTCATCTAGCCTCCGTACCATCCTAGCCTGCAATTTACGGAAATCGTTCTCAAATTCTTTGTTTTCTCCGTTAATAACTTTATTGACTACTGTCTGGATATGCTCGTCAAACTCTCGGCCAATACTGGCTAGCTGCTGATTGATCAGCGTCAGCTCATAGGAAATCATGCTGTCAATCTCTTTGGGCTGGCTATCAATGTCTCGGTAGAGATCTAGATAGGACTTCCTCATCTCGATGCAGAGAGGTTGCAAATCATCGGCCAGCGCGGAAAATAGCTGTGGCCGCTTTTCTTCCGTTAAATAACGAGTGATCCCAGCCCGAAAGTCTTCAATACCGCTATCTTTAATCATATACTCAATCAAAGGTTTTCCCCACTCCCTCAGAATCCGAACGTAGTTATTTATGGGTGTGTCGTACCCATGTACAGAAGGGCGGAACGGGGATCCAACCAACCTACCTGACGTGCAGTACTTGTTAAACTCGCTGACAAACTGGGGTGTTTCTTCCCCACCACCCAATTCTTTGATGCTTTCTGAAAAAATCGTATCCAGTCCAAATCGATCCTCGGGGGTAGTTGCCTTGATCTGGGAACCATAGAAGCCGAGAAGGCCGCTTGTCTTAAATACGCGGAGTTGACGAAACTGCTGGTCGATAATGTTTTCTAGTCTCTGCTTTAGTTGTGCGTTGTACCAAGTCTCGTCAATCCGGTTAAACACATAGAAGACGCGATCCCTGATGCTATCATTACTTTGAATATGCTCAATAAGCTCTGTCTCTTCCTTGGTCAGCTCACCCGTTGCAGCACACTTGAGAACGCAAACAACTGCGGACGTATCCGGATCGGCAATTTTTCGATAAGTACGCTCTGCATCCGCTTTGACTGGAGCATCGATCCCAGGAGTATCGACAATAACGTTTCCATCTTCCAGCAAGGGGTGGTGGCAATAGTATTCCACCTTTCGCAAAACTGCGCTATTGGCGCCGCGCCGGGCAAAACCCGCAGCTTCTCTTAGGTTGCTGAAGTTGAGCTGCTCCATTGAGAAAACTTTGTTCTCGGTAGGGTGAATTTTGTCCCGGTTCTGCTGGAAACCTGTAATCAACAAGCGAAGTGCATCCGCCTGCTTCGCCCGCTCTGACTTGCTTTTGCCTCCCTCCTGCTGAATAATAGCCTCAGCACGCTCCTTCAGGGGATTCAGTGCAGTGTCTTCCAGCCTGCTGAGTGACGGAGCCAAGTTTAGGAAAGCGCAGAAGGCGGTCACCTGTTCTTGCACTTCCTGCTCGCTAAGAAAAGTGAGCACTACCCTCTCCGCATTTGGCTCTGCGTAGGCGATGTAGCACTCTGTCCCTGTGGCGTGCCCTTCGGCGCTGTAGAGAAGCTCTCTTTCTAAGAGGGCATTGATTAGCATAGACTTGCCAGCACTGAAAGCACCGGCAAAGACAATCTCGAAGGTTGGAGAAATAGCTTTGCTGAGGGAAGCTTGAATCCGAGTGGTATCTTGCTTGCCTGAAAAAGTGGAATCCTGATGCCAGAGTTGCAGGATAGCTTCAACCTGCTCTTTCAAGTTCTCACACTGAGGCAGGAGCTTTACAGACATAAGAGAGCAATCTCCACAGAGGCTGCTGGGATTATAACTTGCCTATGCTTGAGGTGAGGATTCCTACAGCAATTTTCTTCAGTGCTGGAGCTGTTCGAGATTTCGACCTAAGTCTAAGTCCAGATACCTACCTGAGCTCTTGAGTGAGAGCAAGGTTCTTTGTTGGCCAATACCGGGAAACTTCGCTGCCATCGTGACCCTCTCCGCCAGCATCCCAGATCTGGCAACGACGTATATGGATCCCAAGCCGGAGCGGAGCTGGCCCTGACAGAATTTTTGGGAATCTCTGTGCCCAGAAGCTGGTCATCCCGCCACCGAGCAAGAGCTGGCTCCAGACTACAGACTCCAAAAGGCAGTCTTGTGGCAGGCTGCTTCCCTTGGCAAAAGTTGCTGTATTGGCCAGGAAGTCTTGGCCAAGGGAGTGATGTATGGACACCCTGTGGGGGATCCGTCCTGGCGCAGAGGTTTTGCGGCAGGGGGAAAGGATTGGTCTGCTGGCCGGTGCTGGCTTGACTTCGTGGGGGTGCCTGGGATTGTGAGCCAAGAAAGAAATTCTTAAAAAGCTTTCGCCAGACGCAAAACCGCATTTAGGATTGGCTTCTAGGGTTCGTTAGCGAGTAACCTGCACCCTCGTTTTCAGAATCATCTGCTACCGAACCCGCTGCGTCTTGTCAGCCCAACCGATTTCTTCAGTGCAGGCTGCTTGAACCGTTGGCTTAATGTTCTGCCTTCAACTGCGATGGACTCTTCGATCTCTCAATCCCAACCTTCTTCCCGGCGGGATCCCGTGCCTTCAGACAAGCTTTCCCTGCGTATGGGACAAGCCCTACTGGGGTTAGCATTGGCCACTTGGCTGCTGATGGGGTTAGGCAGTGCCACCCGCGTCATGAATGCTGGGCTGTCCTGTCCAGATTGGCCCCTTTGCTACGGGGCAATTGTGCCCAGCCAGCAGATGAACCTGCAAGTCTTTTTGGAATGGTTTCACCGCATGGTGGCTTCTGGGGTAGGCTTGGCTACCTTGGTTCTAATGGGGTTTGCTTGGCTGAAGCGTCAGGCATTGCCTGCGTGGCTGCCCTGGGGTTTGAGTTTGGCTTTTGCCCTGGTCTTGATGCAAGGGATCCTGGGCGGGCTGACGGTCACGGAGCTGCTGCGCTTTGACATTGTGACAGCCCACTTGGGCACGGGCCTGCTGTTCTTTGCCACTCTGCTTACTCTGGGATTACTGATCTTGACAGGATCCGGTTCCGAGGGCTTCGTCCTGCCGGCACGACTGGGTGAAGGACCGTTTTCCGTCGGCTACTTGCCTTGGCTGGGCTTGGGGGCGGTGCTGCTGGTGTATGTCCAGAGCCTTCTCGGTGCCTTGGTGGCCTCCCAATGGGCGTTGCATCAATGCTTTGCTGCCGGCGAGCTGTGCTGGGTGATGAACAGCCACCTGCTGGGAGTTGCTCCGGCCACCCTTGGGGTGTTGGCAGTAGCGGTGGCCACCGGGCTACGGCGCAAGCGGATCCCCTGGCTCCTCAAGCTTCTGGGTCATGGATCTGTCGGCCTGCTGCTGGTTCAGGTGGGGATCGGCGTTTTGACCTACCGTTACCGGCTGCAGGTGGAGCCTCTGACGGTGGCCCATCAGATGGTGGGGGCAGCTTTGCTGGCCTGTTTGCTGGCTTTTACGGTGCTGGCCTGGCAAATGCGAAGCCGAGGGGAAGAAGGCCGGTGGATGGCCGTAACCGCAGAAATGACCGGTGAGTGAATTTCCATGCAAAATAGCGTTTTAACTGACCGTCTGGCTTCCTACCAGGAGCCAATAGGGGGGATCCCTGCCGAGCAGAGCCCATGTGCTCTGGGGCGCGAACGCCAGGCGCTTGTCCAGGTTTTGCGCAGCTACAGCCAGTTGGTGAAGCCCAAGATCATCGCCCTCTTGCTGATGACCACGGCTGGGGCCATGTGGATGGCAGGCAACACCGACCCGTTCAGGTTTTTCATCACCCTTTTGGGGGGAGGAATGGCGGCGGCGGCAGCCAACGTCATCAACATGGTGTATGACGCCGATATCGATCGGATGATGGAGCGAACCCGTCATCGCCCCTTGCCTTCCGGTCGAATCCGAGCGCAGGATGCTCTGATTTTTGCCGGGATCCTGGCTTTGACTGCTTTTGGGCTGTTGGCCACGTTCACCAACCTGCTGGCTGCCAGTTTGGCCATGGTGGGGATCCTGGTGTACGTGGGGGTCTACACCCACTGGCTGAAGCGCTCCAGCACGCAGAACATCGTCATCGGTGGAGCGGCAGGAGCCATCCCGCCTTTGGTGGGCTGGGCAGCGACCACAGGTGAGCTGAGTTGGGCTGCCTGGGTGATGTTTGCCATTATCTTTTTGTGGACTCCACCCCACTTCTGGGCTTTGGCCATTCTGAAGCGGGAAGACTACGCTCGCGCGGGGGTGCCGATGCTGCCGGTGGTCGCGGGCGAAAGGATCACTGCCGCGCAGATTTTGCTCTACGCGCTGCTGATGGTTCCGGTCAGCCTGTTGCTGGTTTACCCATTGGGAATGCTGGGATCCTTTTATCTGAGCGTCGCGGCGCTGCTGGGATCCCTCTTGGTTTGGAAGGCGGTGCAGTTGCTGCAGGATCCCTGCAATCGAGATCGGGCAGCCTCGCTCTTCACGTTTGCCAACCTATACTTGCTGCTGCTCTGTGGAGCCATGGGTCTGGATAGGTGGTCGTTGACCCACACCCTCTGGAGCCAGGCCACTGCGTCCCTCCAAGGGATTTACACCACCCTCATAGCGCTGGCCAGCTGACTTGCGCGAATGGGGGATCCCTGGGTTGATAACCCCCGTTGGCCAGCCGGTTTTTCCTCAAAATTGCGGCCCATTCTCAGAGAGTGACACTCCATACCGTGCAGGGTAGAATGAGCTGATCATTAGCCAAGCAAGACACACCCGGCCATGACCAATGAGGAAATTGAGACGCGGTTTGTCCAGTTGGCCGAAGCTGTGACCAGGGTGGCCAATACAGTTGCCCAGGTTACCGATGCTCAGCTTGCCTTGCAGACCCTTTCAGGGCGTCTCGCTGAGGTTGTCCTGGAATTGCGGCAGGAAGTGCGGGAATTGCGGCAGGAGCTGAGAGAATTGAGGCAGCGGCAGGCTGAATCGGATCAACGCTTTGAGGTTCTCCTTCAGGAAATCCGCTTCTTGATCCGCCGCCAGGGAGAGGGGCAACCATGACCGGGTTTGCCGCTATGCCTTGCCTGTTTCCCACGAGGCCACAGATTGCTGGGTCGAAGACATTGGATTGGAACGGAGCGATATCACCATCGGTGTGAATTGTGGGAAAGGCTGGGGATCCCTTGTTCCACTGCTGTTTTTTTGCTCCTGGTTCTTGCTGGCGAACCTTTGGCCTGTCAATTCGCCGGGGCTAACCGTCTTGGTGAGCTTCGCAGGTTCCAGGGTTGAAGAGTCCCAGAACCCTGGCCTGCCGGAAACTCTCCAGGCTTTGGATGCTGTTGGATTATAACCAACTCACAATCGATGGAGCTTAGCGGACTTGAACCGCTGACCCCTTCAATGCCATTGAAGTGCTCTACCAACTGAGCTAAAGCCCCGATTTACTTTGCTTCAGGTCAGAATCCGCTCAAGGATCCAACTTTCTATTCCATTCTACACCTGCAGCCTGTAGAAGCTGCCTTATTGGTAAAAAGTGCTGGGATCCCATACTAGATAAGGGGAGGATCCTTGTCAATAGTTTGGATGGCTCAACCGGGGGGAAGCAACAGTGGGGTTTGCTCGGCCCTCAGCCTTTTGTTGCCCGGCATCCCAGGAAGCCCGCGGGGTGGTAGAACGGAGTCAGTGGCAATTGAGGGGCCTGTGACACAAGAAACTCAGCTTAACCGCATTTTGGCGGCTTCTTTGCTGGTCGTCTGCCTTATTGCGGCCATTGTCGGGGGCACGCGCCCTGCCCCAGAGCCTACCCGAGGCGGGGTTGGCCTAGAGGCTGCACGGGGGGCGGAGCGCATCGAGGTGGTCACCCTGGAAGGAACGATAGGCGGCCCAGGGGGTTCGACTTTGGTAGGCCTGCCCACTTCTCCTGTGGAACAGTTGCGGGAGGCAGCACGGGATCCCTCTGTCAAGGCTGTATTGCTGCGCATCAACAGTCCCGGCGGAGCTGTGGGATCCAGCCAGGAACTCTACCGTGCCGTAACTGCTCTGCACGAGGCGGACAAGCCGGTGATCGCTATCCTAGAAAACATTGCTGCCAGTGGGGGGTACTACGTGGCCAGCGCTGCCGACAAAATCTATGCCAACCCTGGCACCCTGACCGGCAGCATAGGGGTTATCATCAGCGGCCTCAGCTTTGGTAAGTTGCTGGAGAACTACGGCATAGAGCCGCAGACCTTCAAAACCGGCGAGTACAAAGACCTTCTCTCTCCTTTCCGCAGTGCCACTCCTCAAGAGCAGCGCCTTCTGCAAAACTTGGTGGAGGATACCCTCGAGCAGTTCATTCGCGATGTGGCCCAAGGACGCCAGCACTTGCCAGAAAAGGCAGATGAGGTGCTGGAAGCAGAGATGATCGCGCGACGGCAGAGCTTGGATGAAGACCGGGTGCGACAATTGGCCGATGGACGCATCTTCACCGGGGCGCAAGCTGTGGAGGTGGGCTTGGTGGATGCTTTGGGGGGGTACACGGAGGCGGTGGAGGATCTGCGGCGCATGACCGGGGATCCCTCTTTGTCGCCGGCGGGTGAGGGAGAGGGCTTCCAACGAGTACTGCGACGCCTGTTAAGCCAAGGACTGTCCTCGCAAAGGCAAGCCGCTTGGCTGGGCCGGCTGTTGGAGAGCAACGAGGCTGTTGGGATCCCAGATGTGCCGTTGCTGTGGATGGCGCCGGAGTGGACTTTGCGCTAAACCTAAATCTAATCAGGACGGGTTTTGGGTGTGGGGGGTGAACGGTGAATCGAGAACCGGTCGCGCCGGCGGCGCAGGGCACTTTGAGAGCAGCTGCTCTGGGAGTGCAGGGCAATACTTGGAGAGAGGGATCCCAGAAGGCCAATTCCTTGGCGGAGCTGGATTGGGCCATCGACCTGGAGCTGTTGACCAGTCGGGCTTGGGTGGAAATTGACGCAGCCCAGCTGCGAGAAAACCTGCGGCTGTTGCAGAGGCGCCTAGGCTCAAACGTCGAGATCTGGGCGGTGGTGAAGGCCAATGCCTACGGGCATGGAGCACAGTTGGTGGCTCCCGTGGCTGTTGCGGCTGGGGCCAAGGGGCTGTGTGTGGCCACCCTGGCCGAAGGGATCGAGTTGCGGCAAACGGGGCTGCAGGCTCCGGTTCTGGTGTTGGGAGCTTTGAATACTTGGGCGGAGCTACAGCAGGCCATGGCAGCCCGGCTGGAGGTCAGCCTCACCTGCACAGACCAAATCCCGCTGATGCGCCAGGTAGCCCGTTGGGCCGGGCGCCCCGTCCCGGTGCATGTCAATGTGGATACGGGTATGACCCGTTTGGGGATCCCCTGGAAGGAAGCTGCAGCCGTGTGGGGGCAGATTTGTCGGATCCCGGAGCTGGAAGGCTGTAGCTTGTTTTCCCATTTGGCGACGGCGGACGAGCCCCATTCTCCAGTCATGGAACAGCAGCACGCCCGCTTTGCCCAGGTGGTGGAACAGATCCGCCAAGCCGGGGATCCCTTACCGGCGCTGCATCTGGATAACTCAGCCGGTGCTTTAACCCATCTCCACTACTCCCGTGTGCGTTTGGGGTTGGTCCTCTATGGCCTGTCCCCTGCCCCTCACTTGCCGGTGCCAGGTCTGCAGCCGATTCTGCGGCTCAAGGCGCGGCTGTCCCACATCCAAACTGTGCCTGCTCAAACTGGCGTGAGCTATGGGCATCGCTACATCACCTCTCGCCCCAGTCGCATTGCCACTCTGGCCATCGGCTATGCGGATGGGATCCCACGGCGGCTTTCCGGCTGGCTGCGAGGATGGGTGCGCGGCGGCTTGATCCAACAGGTGGGCACAATCACGATGGATCAATGTATGTGGGATGTAACCGAGAGGCCGGATATCCAGGTGGGGGATGTGGTGGAGCTGCTGGGCCCCAATCTGGCAAATGCGGGTTTATCTGTGCAGGATTGGGCCGATCAGTTGGGTACTATTTCCTATGAGTTGCTGTGTGGACTTTCTGCCCGTCTGCCAAGAGTGTTGGTTAATTCTCTGGGTTTTGATGATGCCTGACACGACAGATTGGATTGCCTCAAGCACGGATAGGAGCGGGCCAGAGGCTGTTCGCGTCGGCAGCAGAGGGCTTGACTTGACGTGTCAACAGAGAGTAGAGCAGCATCGAAGGTAATCGAGGGCACTCCTGATCACTGAAAACAGTGACTTGGCGGCGGATTCGGTTCCCATTGGGAGGTAGCGATGGCGGAGCAACATAAGCCTCTGAAGAGCCTGGAAAATCAAATGGAACGGGCTGTTCTGGAGATGGTCAATGAAATCCTGCTGATGGAGAGTCAACAGCGCTACTGCTTCTGCGAGAAATTCTGTAACGATGCTGCCGCCCTGGCTTTGAACAACCTCCAGCCTCGATACGCCACCAGTTTTCACGGCTCTCTCCGAACTTTAGAAGCCATTCAAGCGGATCAGGAGTTGCAGAGGCTGATCCGGTTGGAGGTGGTGAAGGCCATGGACAAGGTGGCGGCCAATCCCCGTTGCCCGGAGCCTGAATGTCCTTTGCTGCTGCGCGACGCCGAGACGATAGAGTTAGAACTGGCCCCTAGCGACAATTGAAGGAATGGCTCTGATGGAGCTGCGCTCCGCTGGCGCGAACGTTTCCCCTTCGCCGGTGGCCTTTCTTGGCCCTGCTGGAACCTACACAGAGTTGGCAGCTTTGCTGGCCTGCCCTGAGCAGCCTCACCTGCACAGCCAGGGATCCCACCCCTTAGTGCCTTATCCAACGATCAGCGCCTGTCTAGAGGCGGTAGCTGCCGGCCAGCAACAATGGGCGGTGGTGCCGGTGGAAAACTCGGTGGAGGGGGGGGTCTCGATGACCTTAGACGCCCTCTGGCAACTGGAGGGGCTAGGGATCCGGCAGGCGCTGATCCTGCCCATTCGCCATGCCCTCATCGGACGTGCCTCGCGGTTGGAGCAAATTGAGCAGGTCTACTCCCACCCGCAAGCTTTGGCCCAATGTCAGGCTTGGCTGAGATCCCATCTGCCCCAGGCCACTTTGATCCCAACCCGCTCGACCACCGAAGAATTGGATCGCCTGCAGGAGCAGCCCAGCGCCGCCGTCATCGCCTCAGAACGAGCTGCCACCCTCTACCAACTGCCGGTCTTGGCCTGCCCGATCAACGATCACCCCGACAATTGCACTCGCTTTTGGGTTATTGGCCGTGCGCCGCTCTCGCGTTCCGGTCAACAGGGTGAAACCTCTGCCGATCCTGCTTCTCCGGGGGGATCCCATACTTCCTTAGCCTTCAGCCTCCCCCACAACGTGCCGGGAGCGCTGCTGAAACCTCTGCAAGTGTTTGCGGAGCGAGGCCTGAATATGTCTCGCATTGAGTCGCGCCCCACCAAAAAATCGGCAGGGACGTATGTCTTTTTTGTCGATCTGGAGAATCCTGTTGGCCAGCCCTATCTGGATGCCGAGGTGATTGCGGCGCTGGAATCAATTGCTGAAACCTTGAAGCTCTTCGGCAGCTACCCTGTGCATGACCTCTGCAAACAAGGTGCTCTATCCCAAACAGCAGGATCCCTGTCCCCTGAGGGGAAAGCGCGTCCAACGTAGACACGCCTTTCAAACCGTTGCATTATCTGGGTTCTAAGGCCCGAAAGTTGGGAGTGACATTAGTTTGAAGAGGGATCCCTGCTGGGGTGCTTGAGATCGGTCAAATCGTTGAGGCGGCGCAGGATCCCCCATCCCTGTAGGGCTTCCAGCAGGGCTTCCCGCACGACGGCTACCGTTTCTTGGTCGAGGGCCAACCGCAGATAATCCACCGCCAGCCGGGTTTGCTCGGGATCCAAGTGGGACATTAAGCTCTGCAAGCGGCGAACGCCCGCCAGCCGTCTGAAGGGATCGGGAGAGGCAACGTCGCTGAGATCGCGCTCCAATTGAGACCGTTGCCGCTCTTGTCGGCGGCTGAGCCACTCCCCAAACAGCAGCGACAACAAGGCTAGGGTGGCCAATCCCTGTAAAATGGCGCCGGTGGCCAGCCAACGCTGGTTGGATTCCGCCCAGATGGAGACAAGGGTGTAGGTGCCGAAGGTGGCGGCTGCTCCCGAACCAATTGCCAGCAAAAGCGAGCGATCCGCCTGACGAAACCAAGCTCGCCACTCCCGCCAGCGGCGGTTGAACTCAGGGCTGCGCATCCCCTGTAGCCCCAACATCACCAAGGTACCCACCCCCAAAGAAAGAGCCAGCCGCCCGTTCCAGAAGGCCAGCCCCGCCAATGCCAAGCCCGACAGGGCCAGAACCCGCCATTGCGGCCCTGCTAGGATCCACAGAGCAACTTGGGATCCCGTCTCCACTGCCCCACGCCCCACCCGCTGCAGATACTCTGACCAGGATCCCTGGCCGGAAGAAGGGCGACCCGATTGATGTTTCACCGATGGCAACTCCCAAAACTCGGCCCTATCTGGCCCTTTGCAAGGCGGCAAGATAGGTCAACGTTCTCTAAATTATGCTCTTATGCTTTGCCGGTGGAGTCGAGATAGGCTTTCCACCCTTGGGCTTGCAACTGATCGTTTTTCTCCTGCACCGCCTGTTTTAGGCTTTCCCGATAGGCGATCACTCGCCGGAGCAGGTCGGGATCTCCACTGGCCAGGATCTGCACCGCCAGCAGACCCGCATTGTAGCCGTTGCCAATGGCCACCGTGGCCACCGGGATCCCTTTGGGCATTTGCACAATCGAGTATAAGGAGTCGATCCCCTGCAGGGATGGGCTGAGCACCGGCACCCCGATCACCGGCAGAGGGGTGAGGGACGCCACCATCCCCGGCAAATGGGCTGCTCCCCCTGCCCCGGCAATAATGACGCGGATCCCTTGGGTATGGGCGCGGCGGGCAAACTCTACCATGGCCTCGGGGGTGCGGTGGGCGCTGAGGATCTGCATCTGGTAAGGGATCCCGAATGCTTCGCACACCTGGGCGGCGGGTGCAAGGGTGGGCAGATCGGAATCGCTGCCCATTACGATGGCAACGAGGGGGGAAGGTTCCATAGGCTGCTGGCCCGGCGTAGCCGATCCATCATCGCATAGCCCAACCCCGTCAAGATGGGCGGGGGTTCTGCCAACAGGAGTGTGGCATCTCCCTCATCCAGGCGGCGCAAGCTGGCAAAGAGGGCGCGGGCGGCTGCCTTGAGATCCGAACCCAAACACTCCAAACTGAACGTGATCCCCGGCCAATGGCAGGAGAGGGTGTTCAGCAGAGCCTGGGAATCCGCGGCAAAGCTGAGGATGCCTAGGTGAGAATGACCGGTCGCCAGATGCCGCACCTGTTGCCAATCGCCGGGCTGAAGCTGGGCAAAAGGGGTGGGCAAAAGCCAGAGGGGCTTACTGGGAGCGTAGTGGCTGCTCAGCCGTCCTGGCGCTTCCGGCGGGCCCGTTTTGCCGTCCTCAGAGGCCCGGATGGGCAGTTTCAGGTGAGCTTCTAGGGCTTCCAGCGAGATCCCTCCTGGGCGCAGCAGCGTCGGGATCCCCTCGGGGCTGAGCTTCAGCACGGTGGATTCTAGGCCCACGGCACACTCTCCCCCGTCCAAGATGTAAGGGATCCGCCCTCCCAACTCTGCATAGACGGCCTGGGCTGAGGTGGGGCTGATGCGGCCAAAGCGATTGGCACTGGGGGCAGCCAGAGGGGTTTGCACCGCCTGCAACAAAGCTTGAGCCACCGGGTGAGCAGGCACCCGCAGGGCAACAGTAGGCAACCCGCTGCTCACCAGATCCGGCACGGTGGGACACTTGGGCAGCACCAAAGTCAGGGGCCCCGGCCAGAAGGTGTCGATCAGGGATCCCAGCAGAGCACGGGCGGTGGGAGTAAAAGCCGACACATCCACCAGCCACCCCTGCAGCTGCTCTAGGGTCACCCCAGCCGGCAGATGCAGGATCAGGGGATCGAAGCGGGGGCGCTCCTTGGCGGCAAAAATGTTCGCCACTGCCTGCTCATCCAAGCCATGGCCCGCCAGGCCGTAAACCGTCTCCGTGGGGATGGCCACCAACTGGCCCCGCAGCAAGGCTGCCGCCGCTACGGCAATGTGCTCAGGAGTGGGTGAGAGAATTTCCGTCTGCATCCATGACTCGGATTTGGAGTAAGGGCTAGGGATCCCGTTCTTCAATCCATTTTTGCGCCTGGTAGAGGGCGATGTTGATCTGATCCCCAAACAGCAGCGCCAAGGAAGTGAGCCAAACCCAGAGCAGCAGCACAATAACTGCCCCCACCGCCCCGTAGACTTGGTTGAACTGCCCAAAGTGCTCCACGTAAATCCGCAGCCCCCAAGACACCCCAACCCACAGTAGGCTGGCCACGATGGCTCCCGGCCAAATCGGCATTTGGGGTCGGCGCAAGCTGGGGCCAAATCGATACAGCACCCAGCAGGAGAAGACGACCAACCCCAGCGAAATCGGCCAGGTGAGGATCCCCCACAAGTTCAACCCCAGCTCTCGCAAGGGATCCAACTGAGTCGGCCCGCCAACTTCCTGCGCTAAGAATCCCGCTTTCCTGTACAAGAAGCGCAAAAAGCTGGCACTGAACAAAAAGATCAAGCTGGCCAGTCCGGTCAACCCCAAGGTGGCGAGCATCCAAACCAGCGAGATCAGCTTGCGTCTCCAGAAGGGACGGCGCCTATCTTGAGGGATCTCATGGCTGAGATCCAAAGCTGTCATCACCGCCCCCATGGCTCCAGAAGCAGCCCACAGGGTGCCCAAGAAGCTGAGGGACAACAGCCCCCGTTCGCGTCAGCGGTGCGGAGCACTTTTTTGCCCGAAGCGGAGCTCGCGCACATACCGATCCAAAAGCGCCAGAGCCTCATGGGGAGCAATTTGGCTCAACTGCTCCATCAAGCGCTCGAAGGCTTGCTCAGAGGAGCCGACAAACAGCCCAACCCCGGTCAGGAGCGTGAGGATGAAGGGGAACAGCGCCAACACCGAGCTATAGGCCATTTCAGAGGCCAGGCCAAACAGCCGGTAGCGCATCGCGTTTTCCCAGGCCAACCGCAGGGTTAGCCAGACCAACTCTCGCCGGGAAGTCCGTCCTGACGACGCGAACGGGATCCCCAGCGCCCACAGCCGCTCAACCAGTCGCTCCAGCAGCCTCATGGTTCAGCACTTCAGCCCACCGGGGTAGGTACTGGGAAAAATCCTGTTTTTTGACAAACCGAAAAGGCCCGGATAGGGATCCCCAGATCACTTGATCGGTCTCCGGATCCCGACCTTGATCCAAGCTGTGAAAGTAGTCGGCTCCGATCTCAAACTCGCTGTACAAATAGGTGGTTCTGCCTTTGCGTTCAACAACACAGCCTTTGCCGGGTAGGCTGCGGCCCCGATAGCAAGATCCCGTCCATTCTACCTGGGTGATACAGCCGGGCAAGAGTTCCAGCTCCGCTGCTGTCAGACCGGCCAATTTCCCCTTCGCGTAAGCGTTGCATAGCAACAACTCTCGACCGGCGCACCTGTAGGAGTCAGGAGCCGTCAAAGCATAGTTTTGAATCCGGATCCCATCTGGAGTATCGAAGAGGTGGATCACCCGCTGCCGGTAGGGCTGCTCAGGATAAATGTCGTACAGTTGCTCCACGTAAAACCCCACCCCCTGGAACACCGACCAAGGCAAGGGACATTGGTACACATGAATGTTGGCAAACCAGACGGGCTCTGCGAGCGCCTGCTGCAGGTTGTTGAAGTGCCCTGCCATCCAGGTGGCCAGTTGGGCCAGTTGGGGGGAAACAGACATAGGTTCAGATAGATTCAATAGAGATTGAGAAGATTCTGTTTGAGCACTCCTGATCCTGCAGACTTTGCCCAATTGTCGAGGACTCCGTCGCGATGGCGCGCTCCATGACCCACTTTACAAAATTACCCAAGCTGCTGTTCTCGGGCTCAGTGGGCCATCCAAAGCGGAGTAGCCGGCGTTTTTTGCAGGGGAGCGGTCGACACCCCAAGAAAGCTTGTATCCTAGAAGGTACAACGCACAGACAGCGGTGAGTTGGGCGGGTTTCCAGGTTTCCCAATGTTGATTTGGATCCCATGAGTGCGCTTCTCTCCCCGGCAACCGATTTGCTGGACGAGTTGCGGCAGCTTTTCCCCTTTGAGCTGGACGACTTTCAGATCCGAGCCATTCAGGTTCTGGCTGCTGGGGAATCGGTGGTGGTTTGTGCTCCCACGGGATCCGGCAAGACCCTGATTGGAGAATATGCGATCTATCGAGCCTTATCCCAGGGCAAGCGGGTTTTCTATACAACGCCCCTAAAGGCCCTCTCCAACCAAAAGTTCCGGGATTTTGGCCAGCAATTTGGCCCGGAACGGGTTGGCCTGCTCACCGGCGACATTTCCATCAACCGGGATGCACCGGTCTTGGTGATGACCACCGAGATCTTCCGCAACATGCTCTACGGCACACCGATATCCTTGGCAGTGCAAAGGTATGCCTACGGCGAACGCGATGACGGCACAGAATTCTCAGAGGGCGAGGTGGATCCCTTGCGGGATGTGCAGGCGGTGATCTTGGACGAATGCCATTACATGAACGACCAGCAGCGGGGCACCGTCTGGGAAGAAGCGATCATCTACTGCCCCCCCACGATCCAGCTCATTGCCCTTTCTGCCACCTTGGCCAACAGCGACCAGCTCACCGATTGGATGAACCAGGTGCATGGCCCCACCCATCTGATCGACTCCAACCATCGACCTGTACCGCTGCAATTTCACTTTGCCAATCACAAAGGGCTATTTCCGCTGCTGGAACAAACGGAGTCGGGGCAGTGGGTTCGCAACCGCCGCTTGAAAAGCAAACGGCCCAACTCCCACGAGCCCTCCTGGGCAGGAGTGCCGGACATAGCGCAGGTGTTGGAAAACTTGCGCCAGCGGGACATGCTGCCGGCCATCTATTTCATCTTCAGTCGCAAAGGCTGCGACATGGCCGTGGCCAGCGTAAGGGATCTGGACCTGATAGCCAGCGAGGAAGAGCGGCAGCAGTTGGCTGAGCAGATCGACCGCTTTTGTCGAGAAACGCCCGAAGCTGTCCGCCGAGATCAGTTGGATGCCCTTTACCGGGGCATTGCCGCTCACCATGCCGGTATGTTGCCTGCCTGGAAGGGGCTGGTGGAGCATCTGTTTCAGCAGGGATTGGTGAAGCTGGTCTTCGCCACCGAGACTTTGGCCGCCGGGATCAACATGCCTGCGCGAACCACGGTGATCTCTTCCCTTTCCAAGCGCACCGACACGGGCCACCGCCTCTTGACCGCTTCTGAGTTTATGCAAATGTCGGGCCGAGCCGGACGGCGGGGCAAGGACATCATCGGCCATGTGGTGACGGTGCAATCCCCGTTTGAGGGGGCCCAAGAAGCTGCGCGGCTGGCCACCTCTGGAGCGGATCCCTTGGTGAGCCAGTTTACCCCCACCTATGGCATGGTGCTGAACCTGCTGCAAAAGCACTCTTTGGAAGCAGCACGGGATCTGATCAACCGCAGCTTTGGACAATATTTGCTCTCGTTGCAAAAGTTGCCCGCACAACAGGAAATCCAACACACGCGGGCCGAGCTACAAGAGATCGATCGCATCCTGGCAAACGTTTCCGACGAAGACATTGCCCGCTATGAGAAAATGCAGGCGCAACGGCGGGAAGAACGGCGCATTTTGCGCTACTTGCTCAAACAACGGGAAGCCGAGCCGGATCCCACCTTGCGTCTGTTGGCTTTTCCCCACATCCAAGCCCAAGAGGAAAAAATTCGCACCCTAGAAGCTCAAATCCGAGAGAACCCCGCTCACCAAGTGGGGAAAAAGTTGCTGGGTTTGCGAGAAAAACGACAGCGCTTGCTCAAGCGCCTCGAGCACCTGGAGCGGCAGAGCGATTCCGTGCAGGAGTTGCGCTGGCAACAATTTATGGCCTTGGTGGGGGTGTTGCAGGATTTCGACTGTCTGCAAGAATATCAACCTACCGATAGCGGAGAGGTGGTGGCTGCGCTGCGGGGGGATAACGAGCTCTGGCTGGCGCTGGCTCTGCTCTCCGGTGAGTGCCAGGGCTGTGCTCCTCATCATTTGGCCGGAGTTGTGGCTGCCTTGGTCTCAGAGGCTCCCCGTTCAGGCATCTACAGCCGGTTGCGCACCTCAGGACTGGTGGAAGATGTGCTGCACGGGTTACGGGGTTTACGGCGGCAACTGTTCCGCAGCCAACGCCAACACCAGGTGTTTCATGTGCCGATTGGGTTTGAGCCCAGCTTGGCCGGGATCGTCGAACATTGGGCTCAAGGGATCCCTTGGGAGACCCTGGAAGCCAGCACCAACCTAGATGCCGGAGACCTGGTGCGCCTGATCCGCCGCACGCTGGATTTGCTTTCTCAGATCCCTTATGTTCCCCATCTGCCGGCGGAGTTACGGGAAAATGCCCGTCAAGCCCAAAAAATGCTGGATCGCTTCCCGGTGAGCGAGTTGATCTAGCGAGCTCAGACCGTTTGCTGTTCAGTGAGGTTGCAGCTCTATGATGCCCGCCGGTGAACCCACCCTCAGGGATGTGTTGAGTGTTATTGAAGAGATCCGGCAAGATGTGGAAGAGATCCGACAGGATGTGGAAGGACTCCGGCAGGATGTCTCCAGAACCAACGAGCGGCTAGAAGCCCTGGCAGCCGATCAAGCAAAGCGCTGGGCCGAGCAGGAAAGACGTTGGGCTGAGCAGGAGAGACGTTGGGCCGAGCAGGGGATAGAAAACCGGGTGATCCTAGAACGAATTGACACCTATCAAAAGGCTAGCGCCCAAGTGGTTAACCTGGCTTTTGCCTTGATTGGAGCTGCCACCGTAGCTCTTGTCGGCATCGTCCTACGGTTGGCCGTTAGTCTATAGTCAGCTGGTTCGGCAAAAACTTCGGCAGGCAGGATGGCCTTGCTTCTCTATTCGGCAACTGGTACGGCTTGTCCTTGAGTTTGGCATTCCGAATGGCCATCTCTGACAGGGCCATGTCCCACCCCGTCTGTTATATCCCCTATTGTGTCCCACTTTAGCCTGGATTACAGTGGGTTTCCCCGGTCTATCGTGGACACTAAAAAGCCCAGAAGCCTTGCTGGGTAAGAGCTTTCTGGACTTCAGTGGACGTTATCGGATTACGGAGAGAGTGGGATTCGAACCCACGGTGAGTTGCCCCACACAGCATTTCCAGTGCTGCGCCTTCGACCACTCGGCCATCTCTCCAGATTGAGAACAGGGGCGACTTTCCAGAGAGCTAAAAAGTCAGCTTTGTGATCCTAGCAGAGGATGGAAGCCATCAATGAGATCCTTTGGGATCCCCAGGCCGAAACATTTGCAGCAACACTTGCCGGCGAGAGCACCGCCAGTAATCAACATGGGATCCGATCAACCCCGTCTCATTGATCTGCATCTCTGTCCAGCCGGGGATGCACAGGCGGGGACGCCAAGGCAAAGCCAAAGAACCGCTTAGGATCCACTCGGTGCGGATCTGGTTGCCGGTTTGCCGAATATCCTGCAGTTCGAGACGGATATCCTGTAGCCAACGCCCTATCCCCTCGATCATGCGGCGATAGCGATCCAAGCCGCGAAACTCGTTGAGGGGATCCCGGAAGTAAACCTGCGGGTCGTAGATCGCATAGGTCTGATCCCGGGGAAAGCGAGCGTAATCTGCCCGCAAGATGGCCACCAGATCGGCGCTAGGCGGGGCTTGGGAAGGAAGGCTCATGTCTTGGCCACGACAGAAAGAGACACCGTTTCCCCAGGGGCGGGGCAACACAACTGGATAGATTGGGACGTGGCGGCATTCAAGGCTGCCAGCTTTTCTCGAAACTCCTGCAGGCTGCCCAAGGGGCGGATCTGGGCGGCAAACCACCCGTGGTAGTCCACCTCTCCCATCGCCGTAGGGATCACCTGCTGGGGGCGTAGGGCTGCCACCACCTCCAGGGCCCGCTCTGGCCCCATGATCACCTCTCCCAAGAGGGGAAAGATCTGCCCCACCACCGGGATCAGCAGAGTATGAATGGGGCACAATTCCTGCTGCAATCGCAGCCGGATATCCGGTTGGGAAAGATGAGGCTCGTAGTAAAGCCGTGTCTGAGAGGGCACCTCTTCCAGCAGATAGCCCAGCTCACGGACAGGCCCTAGGGGCGCACCGGGAATGGCTGTGACCCGCAGATCCCCCCACTGAGCGGACTGCCAGGGATCCAGAGCCTGAACCGTTGCAAATCCCAGACTCTTCACGACTCTGGCCGCAGCCGGCGAGGCCAAAACGGGGATCCGCTTATCCAGGCGCTGCAACGTTGGTGGGTGGCAGTGATCCGGCTGGGCTTGGCTGAGGAGGATCCCGTCGATTTTGGGCAAGGTCTCCGGCGTAAAAGGGAGCGGCTGGCGGTGCTCCAGGCGGATGAACCAGGGGATCCCCAGAAACACCAAGGGATCCACCAGCCACGGATCCAATAGGAAGGTTTGCTCCCGGGTGTGGATGAGCCAACTGTTGAGGTCGATGCGGGTCAGTTGCATGAGTTTGAAGTGAGGTTATTGCCCGGTAATGGAGAGATCGGCAACCCAAATGCGGGGACACAGCCCACCGGGTGTGACTTGCGGCTCGGGCTCGACGTAGAAAATCGACTTCAACAGCTCCAGGAAGTCTCCGGCCACCGTGGCCGCTTCGATGCTGATGCGTTCTCCTTGGCGTACCCACCACCCTTGAAACGGCAGCGAGAAGGATCCCTGTAGGGGCTTAACGCCGGCATGAAGCGCTTGCAGCTCATCGATCCAAACTACATTTTCAGCCGTAGCCAAGTCATAGGTGCTCTCCGGCGGTGCCCCGGCAAATACATGGTAGTAGTGGGCGGCAACTGTGACCTTGGCGCCGATGTTGGCATGGCCGGTGGGCTGGGCTCCTAGGCGCTTAGCCGTACCGGCGCTGTGCAAAAAGTGGGTCAAGACCCCATTGGTGATGAGGGGGACACGGCGGGTGGGGGTGCCTTCGCCATCAAAGCTGATCGCTCCCACATTGGTCGGGTGTAGAGCATCATCACACACCGACAGAAGAGGTGAGGCAATGGTCTTGCCCAGGGATTCTGGGGTGGACAGGCTTTGGTTGTCCAAAATGTTTTGGGCATTGAACACATTGGAGAAGGCGCTCAACAAACTCAAAAAGGCTTCTCCTGAAAAGACCACTGTGTATTTTCCAGAGGGGATCCGCTCGTACTCCAGATGGCTAATCAGTTTCTCAGCAGCTTCCTGCACACAACCCTGGATATCCAACTCATCCAGGCTGCGAGCCACTCGCATGGCTCCGGCGCTGCGGGGTTTGCGACCTTCTTGCTCTGCCTTGCTGTAGAGAAAAACCGAAGCAAGGGTATGCTCCTCTTGTCGCAGGGCTTGGTGGCTGTTGAGGTAGAAGCGGTTGATCTGCCGCTGCGCTAGGCCGTTGTAGGGCACCCCCTGAATGGCGGGATGGGATCCCAGCAGTGCCTTTTCGGCAGCCACCAACTGTTCCAACAAGTCGCCGGCCAAAGCCAACGGCCCTTTGTCGTTACAAGGCTGGGCAATGGGCAGAGTGGCTTCCGGGCTGAATTGAGGGGCATGTTCCCGCACGCCAAAATGGCTGGCTTCAAAGGCCGTTTGCAGGGCCAGTTCCAGCCCCGCCTCATCCACATCGGTGGTGGAAGTTACTCCCACCTGCCCTTGGTCGTTCCAGGCCCGCACCGTCACGCTGCAGCGGTGGGAAGCCTTGACCTGGCGAGGTTCCCCATGATCTACCTGCACGCTGGTTTCATCCACTTGAGCCCCGTAGAGATCAAACTGAGGGATCCCCAGCCGCCGGGCACAGCTTTGTGCCTGTTCTGCCAACACCTCGACTTGCACCATTGCCACTCCCCAAGTTCCTGTTGCCATCCAGCGCCTCTAGTAAACTACCCGCACTCATGCTGACGCAGAGCGCTCCGCACCGCTAAAGCGAAAGAGTGCAGGCTTTCGGTAGCCCTGTAGTTGGCAAGCCAACCACGGACCTCTAGGCTGGTTTACAGCAGCCCCAAGTTTGGCAATCATGTTGGCCCCATTCCAGTCCGCATCCCCTTCCCATCCACAGTGCCCACACTTAAACTGCTTCCCACTGCGATTTTGCTACGCAACGCTGACGCGACAGGATTGCGCAGGGTCGGGATGGATGTGCAAACACTTGTGACAGGTCTGCGAGGTATAAGCAGGCGGAACAAGGATCAGAGAAACCCCTGCAACTCTCGCCTTGTATTCCAGAAACTGCCTCAGTTGGTAGAACGCCCA
>NZ_JANSIF010000006.1:0-80714 GCF_047461935.1 Synechococcus sp. R55.4
TGGTAGTAATCCGTACTGAACATATTATACATTATTTTCAGTATAGTTGAGCTTATTATTGACTAGAGTCATGCTCCCACAACAGGCGCAGCCGCTTTGCCGTCTGTAGTGTCCAGTGGGGCAACCCCAATGACTCGGCCATTTGAACCAGATGGGTGGGCCGCAGGTAGGCACCGTCGTTGCGGCAACTGCCCCGGTAAAGGAGGCAAGCGCTGCCCTCGGGGGTCAGGCCCTGAAACTCTAGGTAGTAAAGCAGGGCGCGGGCATTGAAGGGAGAGGACTTGCCAGACTTGGAGGTTTTTTCAATCCAGATTTCCTGCGCATCCAGAATCTGGGTAACCCAGGCAGGCCAAGAGGACTCCATCCCGCTGACGCAAATGGCTTTGGGCAACTCGCAGCTCACCGTAAGCTGATATTCGGCGGCGTAAACGGCTGCGGTGGCAGAGGGATCCCGAAGGCTAATTTCTTGGACGGCTTGGATGGGGATCTCCGGGGGCAGCTGTTCGCTCAGAAGGGCGCGCAGTTTCTCAGGCGTCAGAGGACCTTCAGGCCGATCCAGCAGCTCCAGATCCAGGATTTCGCCATAGCCTTCCTGGCCAATGGGCAGAGCGTTGGCGTTGGCCAGGCGGGGCATGGGGTGGTAGCCGCCGCTGAAGGCCAGAGGTAACCCCGCTCGCCGACAGGCCCGTTCCCACAGGCGCATGAGATCCAGGTGGCCCAGCCAGCGCAGATCCCCGGTTTTGCCGTAGGTGATGCGGAAACGCTGGGCAGGTGGCTCCGGCTCCAGGGGATCCGGGGTGGGGGTGGGTTTGCTCTGCAGGGGTGGGACGGGCGGAGGGGGGATGACGATGTTGTGGCCGAAGCCGGGGCCGCAGATGCCGCAGGCGGAGCAGCCCTCGAAGGAGCAGTCTTCCACGGTGAGGGCTTCCAGGGCGCGGCGGTAGTCTTTCTGCAGCCATTTTTTGTCGATGCCGGTATCGATGTGATCCCAGGGCAAGGGATCCTCCAGGCCCAGTTCGCGGATGGGGAGACGGGCGCAGAGGGCGACCGGATCGGCGGCAGGATCCACCTCTTCGCCGCAGTAGGCCCTCACCCAGGCAGCGTAGGCGGCGTCGATGTTTTCCCACCAGGCGTCCATGCCGGCCCCAGCCCGCCAGGCCCGCTCGATCATCTGTCCCAGGGAGCGATCCCCTTTGCCAATAAAGTCTTCCAGGATGCTGAAGCGGATATCGGTGAAGTGGGCCTTGACTCCCCGCAGCCGGCGCAGCTCTTTCTGCAGCAGGGTTTGCTTGCGCTGCACGTCGGCGTAGTCCACCCGGTGCCACTGGAAGGGGGTGTGGGGCTTGGGGGTGAAGTTGGAGAGGGTGAGGGTAAACTCCACCCGCTTGCGACCCAGGGCTGCACATTCTCGCTGCAGCATCTCGACGGTGCGGGCGATCCCCAGGACATCAGCGTCGGTCTCGCCGGGCAGGCCAATCATGAAATAGAGCTTGATTTTGTCCCAGCCCTCTTGAACGGCGGTGCGAATGCCGCGAATCAAGTCGGCATCGGTGAGGCCCTTGTTGATGATGTCCCGCAGCCTTTGGGTGCCAGCTTCGGGGGCAAAGGTGAGGCCGGAGCGGCGGGATCCCTTCATGATGGCGGCAATTTGCTCATCAAAGCGATCCACCCGCTGGCTGGGCAGGGAGAGGGCGACGTGCTCCCCGAGCAGACGGTTGTGCAGCTCCGCTCCCACCGCCGGCAGGGAAAGGTAGTCGGAGCAACTGAGAGAAGAGAGGGAAAATTCGCTGTAGCCGGTCTTGCGCAAGCCCTGCACCACAGCCTCCACCACTGCTTCCGGATCCACATCCCGCGCTGGTCGGGTGAGCATGCCCGGCTGGCAAAATCGGCAGCCCCGTGTGCAGCCCCGCCGCACTTCCATCACCAGGCGGTCGTGGACGGTTTCCACCAAAGGCACCAGGCCGACGGAGTATTGGGGTTGAGGCAGGGCCACCCGACGGCGGATGCGCTCCGGCACCCCAGGCACGATGGGCCGCGGTGGGATCCCTTCGTAAAACTGGGGCACGTACACCCCCGGCACCTGGGCCAGCTCCAGCAAGACCTCTCGGCGGGGCTTGGACAGGGATCCGGCCAGCACTTGGCCAATTTCCGGCAGCACCTCTTCCCCATCTCCGAAGACGAAGAAATCGAAAAAGTCGGCAAAAGGCTCTGGGTTGGAGGTGGCGGTTGGCCCGCCGGCAAAGATCAGAGGGCACTCTTCCGGGGTGAAGGGTTGCCGTTCCGACCACCTGAGCGGGATCCCGGCTAGGTCCAGCATCTCCAGGATGTTGGTGCCCCCCAGCTCGTAAGCCAGGCTGAAGCCGATGATGTGAAAGGCGCGCAGAGGGCGGCGGGACTCCACGGCAAACAGCGGGATCCCCAACTGCCGCAGGCGGGCCGCCAGATCCGGGCCTGGCAAGTAGGTGCGGTCACACAGTTGATCCGGCTGAGCGTTGAGGATGTTGTAGAGGATGAGGTGGCCTAGGTTGGAAGCTCCCACCTCGTACAGCTCTGGATAGCTCAGCACCCAACGCACCCGCGCCGAATCCCAAGGGCGGTGGACGGCACCGAACTCTTTGCCCAAGTAGCGGGCCGGCCGCTGAATCTCAGGGGTAAGCAGGCGATCCAGATCGATGGGACTCAGATGCGGTTCAGTTGCAGCCAGAGAGAGCATGGGGATCCGCCGAGACGTTAATACAGCCACTGATCTGACTCTAGCCGAACTCTTCGAGCAGACCCAACCCAAGGGAAAGCGCTTTGCCTCTCTAAGTTTGCAGGTTACCGGTAGGCGAAACAACCATACTTGCAATGTCGTGAAGTCTGTTCAACCGGGAAAACTCTGCGGCGGACGCTGCAAGGCCAGCGCCAACTGTTCGTACTCTGCCAAATGGTTGTAGACCTGGGCCGAGATGCGTACCCAAAGCTGCCCGGCGAAGGGGATGATCGGAACCTCAATGCGGTACATGTGCCACAGGTAATCATGCAGGCGACGGGCGCGCTCCCCAAGAGGCAGCTCAGGGATCCACTGCTGCCAAAATGGCGGCAAGGGTAGGGTGGCCATAAAGCCCAACATCTTTTCGGGGGCGGGCGGGATCCCCTCAAGAGCCTCCAAGAGCAACTGCCGCGCCTGCAGCAGCAGAGTGTGGTTGTGCTGACGGATGTTGTCCAGTCCCACCCCTTGGATAAACGCCAGGGCTGCTGAAATGGCCAACCAAGCGCTGGGATCCCGTGTGCCCACCCAGTCGAACTCCGCTGTGAACCCTTGCCCATAGCCGTGGGAGATCACCGTAGGATGAGTTTGGGCCTGTCGATAGGGGGCCACCCACAAAAAGGCACAGCCTTTCGGGGCAAACAGCCACTTGTGGGCATTGCCGGTGTACCAATCGGCCCCCAGCCTTTCCAACTCCAAGGGGAGAACCCCAGGGGCATGGGCGCCATCCACCAAAACTGGGATCCCGCGCTCCCGACAGAGGCCGATCAGCTCAGGCAGGGGGTAGATCAGAGCCGTAGGCGAGGTGAGGTGATCCAACACCGCCAGGCGAGTTTGGGGAGTGAGGATGGCCTCGAAGGCCGCGATAACCTGCTCTGGCCCCGCAATGGGGAAAGGGATCTGCGCCTCAACTGGGATGGCTCCCCACTGGGCACAGATGTACTGCAATGCCTGACGAACGGCCCCGTAACCGTGATTGGTGCAGGCGATCTGATCCTCTGGCCGGAACCGCAGCGAGCGCAAAACGGCATTGACCCCGCTGGTGGCATTTTCCACAAACACCAAATTTTCGGGTTCGGCCCCGACGAAATGGGCCAGTTCTGCTGCCGCCGCCCGCAAGGCTCGAGGAAGTTCCTCTCCCATAAACTGCACCGGCTGAGCCTCAAGGCGTTCCCGCCATACACTCTGGGCCTGCAACACCTTTTTCGGGGTCGCGCCGTAGGAGCCGTGATTCAAAAAAACGGCTTGCGGATCCAGTCCCCACAAGGAGCGTTCGCAAAGCGGTGCATCGGCGCTGAGGGCAGAGCTAAAGCGAGGAGAAGTGGATCCCATATTGGGGAAAGAAGGCATGGTTCACTCACTCAAGCCCTAGAAGATACACGAAAAAGATGTGAGAATTCCTGCGATCTGCATGAAGGGTTTGCTCAGAAATCCAAGAATGTCAACACAGCTACTGTGGAGACCGATGGCATCTCAGTTGAATATCGAAACCTGAGGCCCCCCGGAGAAAGATTCTCTTGGGTTGATCTATTGGCCGTTACCGGATTCCGGGCTGAGACCCGAGAGAGGGGCAATTTTGCTGAGCTTGATTTTGGGGTTGCTGGCAGCAAATTGCTGTAAAGTCCACTCGTTCTTAAACAGAAGAACGGGCCTGTCTTGAATGTCTTTAACAACTAGGGTGTTAAACAAGCTGGGAATATTCTCCAGCGCCTTCCAGCCATTCTCGACCCAGCGAGCCAGTGTGTAGGGCAACATCTCCAGTCGGGTTTCGACGTTGTATTCACTTTCAAGGCGATACTGCAAAACCTCAAACTGCAACTGGCCCACCGCTGCCACAATCGGATCCCGTTTGGAATCGTCGATAGAGTACATGATTTGTACAGCCCCTTCTTCCCGCAGTTCCGCTACCCCTTTCTGGAACTGCTTAAACTTGGAAGGATTGGGATTCTTCAAGTAGGCAAACAGCTCAGGAGAAAAGCTAGGGATCCCGGCGTAGCGCAGCTTCGGGCCGGTGTAGATGGTATCCCCAATGGTGAAGATGCCGGGATTATTCAGGCCGATCACATCCCCAGGGTAAGCTTCATCGATGGAGATGCGCTCTTGAGCAAACAACTTCTGGGGATAAGATAGGCGAATGGGACGATTGAGGCGGGCATGGTTGACCACCATATCCTTCTCAAACTTGCCGGAACAGATGCGCACAAAAGCAACGCGATCCCGATGGCGGGGATCCATGTTGGCCTGCAGTTTAAAGACGAAGCCCGTAAACTCAGGATGTTCGGGCGGGATTAGCCCAGCAGTGCTCTCGTGAGGCATTGGCGGTAAGGAATACTCCAAAAATGCATTGAGGAAAAGCTCCACCCCAAAATTGGTCATGGCACTGCCGAAAAAGACCGGGGTTTGTTTGCCAGAATGCACCTGTTTTAGATCCAAGGTGGGCATGAGACCATCCAGCAGTTCCAGCTCTTCCTTGAATTGGTAATACAAGTCCTTGTCGATCAACTCCTCAATTTGCGGATCCCCAAGTTTAATGACGGTATCTTGAACTCTTAGCCGCCCCCCAGATACCCGCTCAAAGAAATGAAACTCCTGAGTTCGGCGGTCAAATAGGGCAGTAAACCGCTCGCCTGAGCCAATTGGCCAGTTGACAGGATAGGGCTTGAGGCCCAGTTCTGTCTCAATTTCATCCATCAGCTCCAAGGGATCCCGACTTGGGCGATCCATCTTGTTGATAAAGGTAAAAATCGGCAGCCCCCGCATCTGACACACTTCAAACAGCTTGCGGGTCTGGGTTTCCAACCCTTTGCCGGCATCTTCCAGCATCACGGCATTGTCAGCCGCTGCCAGGGTGCGATAGGTGTCTTCGCTGAAGTCCTGGTGGCCGGGAGTATCCAGCAGATTGAGACGAATGTTGCGGTAATCAAATTGCAGGACGGTAGAGGTGATGGAAATACCCCGCTGCTTTTCCAGTTCCATCCAGTCGGAAGTGGCCCGCTTTTGCGCCCGACGGGCCTTCACAGCTCCCGCTTCTTGAATGGCCCCCCCGTACAACAGCAGCTTTTCGGTGAGGGTGGTCTTCCCCGCATCGGGATGGGAAATAATGGCAAAGGTGCGCCGTTGCTCTACAGCTTTGGCCAAATCAAGTTCTTTCATCAACTGTTGTCGCTCCACTACAACCTGGTCGCCTTAAAGAAGATTCCGCCGCGATGTTGTCCCCTAAAGGATGGGAGAAATACGGAGAAGGAAAAAATAGAAAATCAGTGGGAAATACGCTTGAGAATAATGAGGTTGGGTTGCCGCCAGGTAGCGAGGGGGAGAGAGCACAGGCCGAAAAGCGCGAAAAGCCAACAGAACCATTTTGACCCTAGCACAGGAACAGGGATCCCTGTTGTCTGGCATACTGGCGGAGATCTTGAGGGGGAATTTCCCAGGCCAACCGGCCAGAACTCAAAGCAGATGCTGCTCGTTGTTGTTGCGCAAAGCTGACGTGAAGAGCAGTTGCTCAATCGTGGCAATGGTGAAGTTTTGGCTGATCACCAGCCGCTCGACGCGAATGCGGTGGGCTTGCAGGAGGCAATCTTGCTGCAAGGGCTTGGGCAATTGTTCCCAATGATCCAGCAGGACTTCCAGCAAAATCTCGCCCGGTAGCCCGGTGGCGCTTTCCAGGGATCCCAGCTTTTCTACCCTCTCGGCAGACCATTTGAGGGTAAGCTTTTGCAGGCCCAGTTGTGCATCCAGAGCCTCGCGGGGATCCGACTGGGCACCCTGCCCATTGGGGGTGCCATTGCGGCGAACCCCATTGTCGGTGCAAGCAGTAGCAGGGGGCAAAAGCTCGGCTGGCTTTTCAGTTGGCAGCGAAGTATTGGCCCATTTGGCCAGACTGACCTGGGGTGGGGAGACAACCCTTTCCACCTCGACCGGAGCGGGCGACAAGTTGGACAAGGGATCCGCATCCCGAGAAGGAGCTTCAGGTGTGGAGAGCACACTGGCCAGGAGAGGCATCCGTCCTGCCTCTGGTGGGGTTGTGGCAACCTGGCACAGAGGGGACGAGGCGGCGGCAGATGGATCGGGCTCAACATCTAATGCCGCAGGGTGAGGCAGATCCAGGGAATCCGTCCCCCTGTTGTCCTCTGGACGGTGCGGAGCCTCAACGCCATCGGCAGCCGTAGGTGCAGGTTCCATCGGCTCTGGCTGCTTATTCACCCCCATGCGCGAGAGCAAATCTGCCTTGGTGGGGCCGGTGGGCAATTTTTTTTTGGGAGGCTTCTTGGCGGTAGCCATGTTAGCGGGCCTCCAACACAGCCTTGAGGACCTCACGATAAGGTTGGGCCAGGAGATCTTCCCCCGCCTCCGCCAAGGACCAGCCCATGCTGTTGGTTTGCTGCACCACTGTACTTTGCCGCACCGGCGTGAAAATGGGGATCCCTTGCATCATTTCCGCCAAGGCTTCCACTGCGGCCCGCGACATTTTGGTGCGGTTGTTGCCCACCCACTGTTCCCGTGTGGGGAGCACCCCCAAAAACTTGGGCACATGAAAATCCAGCTCTTCCAATTCTTTCAACAGCACCAGGGTACTTAGGGCCCCCATCACCCCCTTTTGGGTACACTCCGTCGGCACCACCAGCAGATCGGCGCTGAGAATGCTGTTGTAGGTGAGCAACCCTTTCGAGGGGGGGCTGTCGATGACCAAAAAGTCATACTCCGGCAAAATCGGTCGCAAAGCCCGCTTCAAAAACAGCTCCCGCCCCGGCTCCATCACGATCGCATCCATAGCCCGCGAGAGGCTGTAATCGCTGGGGGCCAACCACAGCCGCTCCTGGCGATCCTCATTCAACGGCGGACGGATAATCTCCCGAATGTGAACCCGATCCGCCCCCGGCAGAATCGTCTCGGCAATGGTGGCCGACTCGGACAGATCCGTCCAGCCCATCCACTGGCTTAAGTTGCCCTGCGGATCAAAGTCAACGGCCAGCGTCTTGCCATGCTCGGCCAACATGATGGCCAGGTTGAGGGCGGCTGTGGTCTTTCCGGATCCCCCACTCAAACAGGCAACGGTGATGACAAGCGCCGTTCTGCCAGACATGAGTTATCCCCTCGTAGCCCATCCCCTAACACTATAGCTAGGGTTAAGCAATAGTGTTCACACTTCAGATAGGGATCCCGCCGCTGGGAATGGCCTACAGGGATCCAGCCGCTGGGAGCTGAGCTTCCTCAGTTCTTTTCGATCCTCGGATTGAATTCTCAGAGGGAAGACACAAACCGGTGCAGCCGCTGCAGCCCTTTTTCGAGGGTGGTGCGGTCGGCAGCGTAGGAAAGGCGGATGTAGGAATCTGCTCCAAAGGCCACTCCCGGCACGGCAGCGACATGGTGTTCCCTGAGTAGCCGCTGGCAAAACTCCACCGAACTTAACCCGGTTTGGCCGATGTTGACAAACACATAAAATGCGCCCTCCGGCTCTGGGCAAGTCACCCCCGGCAAGGTGCGGATCTCGTCCAGCATCAGATCCCGCCGCTGCCAGAATTCTTGGCGCATTTTTTCCACAGCCGCTGCCGATAGGGGGCTGGTCAGGGCTTCCAGAGCGCCGTACTGGGCGAAGGTACACACATTGGAGGTGCTGTGGCTTTGCAGGTTGATGGCTGCCTCGATGATGGGCTTGGGCCCGGCCAAGTAGCCCACCCGCCAGCCGGTCATGGCGTAAGCTTTGGCGAAGCCACTGCTGAGAATCAGGCGCGGCATCAAGTCAGGGCAAAGGGATCCCAGGCTGATGTGGCGGGCCTGTCCGTAGACCAGCTTTTCGTAGATCTCGTCGCAGATCACGTACAGATGGGGGGCCGAGAGGATCACCTCTGCCAGAGCTGCCAGCTCGTGCCGGTGGTAAACGGCTCCGGTAGGGTTGGCCGGTGAGTTGAGAATCAGCAGCTTGCTGCGGGGGGTGAGGGCCTGGCGCAATTGCTCGGCGGTGAGCTTGAACCCCTGGGCCTCTTCCGTCTGCACCCGCACAACCTTTGCCCCTGCCAAAGCCGCAATTTCGGGGTAGCTGACCCAGTAGGGAACAGGCAGGATCACTTCATCGCCGGGATCCAGCAGCACCATGGCCAGGTTAAACAGGGTTTGCTTGCCGCCGTTGCTGATCAGGATCTGGTCACGGCTGAACTGCAGGCTGTTTTCTTGCCGCAGCTTGTCGGCCACTGCTTGGCGAAGAGCGGGGATCCCGGCGGTGGGGCCGTAACGGGTTTTGCCCTCTTCCAGAGCACGGATGGCCGCGGCCCGAATGTGGTCAGGCGTATCGAAATCCGGCTCGCCCGCGCTCAAGCTACACACATCCAGCCCCTCTGCCTGCATGGCTTTAGCCAGAGCCGAAATGGACAACGTGGGGGAAGGGGATAGATGGGCGACCCGTTGGGACAAGCCAGCAGACACCATCGGTCAGGGAGCTCTTTGGTTTATTTTAAAGTTCTGAAGCGGGGCCAATCTAGACAGCTAGGCTACTGCGGTCAACAGGCGGGTACCATCCACCAGCAACAGCTCGTTGCCCTCTCGCTCTGCCAACAGATCCCAAAACTCGCCCGCCACAGCTCCCGGCAAGAATCCTTCCAAACGCAATTGCAGCGGGGGAAATTGCTTGGTTCCCTGGGGCTTGCGCCGCACGGTCACCTCAACAAAGCCATCGTGGGGCTGGACGATGCCGCGGATGTTAAAGCCTTCCTCTACATCTTCAGGGGCAGGCAAAAACGGCTCTTCTTCCCACTCTGGGTCTTGCTCCTCTTCCGGTAGGGCCAAGATGCGAATGACGCTCAAGCCCAAAGCCCCCCCTGAACGCGGCTGCGGCTGCACATAGTACCAGTAGGTGTGGCCACTCTCGATGCAGTGGTTGAAGGGGCGAAGAAGCTCGGCGCGTCCGGGAGTAGCCGGATATTCTGCCCCGTCAGAAGCAACCAAAATTGCCTGTGCATAAGCCTTGGGGATCGATCTCAGGGATCCCTTAACTAGGCCCAAAGCGCGGAATTGGTAAGGGTGGGCGGGAGGAGGCAATGGGTTCATGGCGGCCAGATCTTGGAAAGCCAGGGAAGTAGAGTCCATCATCTTATCCTATGGCGATCCTCAGATTGGAATATCCAGGGCTTTCCTCAGCATCGCCTCCAGCTCATCGCCCTGCCGACTTGCGCACCGCGATCAAGCTGCTGGTGGTGCCCAGAAAAACCCCCATCCCCAACAACATCGACGGCAAGAGCCAAAACTCCAGTTGGCTGCGATCTGCCTGCATCACCTTGAGGAAGGGCAAGGCAATCAACTGCTCCAGCAGCTCCTGCAGCAACTGCTGGGATCCCAAGATCAATCCCCAAGCTCCCACTGCGCTGATCACCCCAAACAGGCACCCTTGCAAAATAAAGGGCAAGTAAATCCAGGCTGCTGTCGCCCCCACCAATTGCATCACCTCGATCTCCCGCCGCCGCGCCATGACGATGAGGCGAATGGTGGTGGTGATGACCGCCACCGCTGTCAGGGCCAACACGCCGGTAATGGTCAGGGATCCCAGCCGTAGCATGTCCTGGAGCTGGGCCAGTTGCTCCACAATGCGGTCGCCGTAGTAGACCTCATCCACCCCTTCCAGTTGGCGAATCTGCTCCGCCACTTCCCCCAAGGCTTCGGTGGAATCCGCCTTAACCCGCAGAGCATCCACCAAGGGGTTCTCCCCCAACTGGGTTTCCATGGCCGCCTCGTCTTGGATCCCCATTTCCAGCAAAAGGTTGCGCCAAGCCTGGTCTTTGGTGATGACCTTCACCTCGGCCACATGAGGCAGTTGGGCGACCTGAGGTTGCAGCTCCACCCCCTGCCGTTCCGGCTCCAGGTAGACGGAGATCTCCAGTTGTCCTCCCAGCGACTGCACCGTGGCATCCACGCCCCAGGACAGCTCAACGCCGATCCCCACCAAGAACAGCAACACCAGCAGGGTGCTCACAGCGGCCCAGTTCAGCCAGCCCCCCCGCCGCAACCCCAAAAAAGTCTCCTGTAGGAGATAGCGGATTTTATTGAGAAATCGGGAGAGAGATTGCATGCTGTTCTCCATCCAACAATCAATGGGCTCAGACCCTTGCCCCCTGGAGCTCAACAGAGCCTGTGAAGAGCAAAATAGGGATCCCGGTAGCCCCTCAGCGCAGATCATACAGGCGCCCTCCCTCCATGCGCACCACCCGGTGGCCGGCCCGCTCCACCAGATAGGGGTCATGGCTGGTCATGATGACGGTCACCCCAAAGGAATTGAGCCGCTCCAAAATCTGGAGAACCAAGAGGGAGTTTTCCGGATCTAGGTTTCCTGTTGGCTCGTCCGCCAGCAGCAACACCGGCATGTTGACAATGGCCCGGGCCAGGCTGAGGCGCTGCTGTTCTCCCCCCGAAAGCTCATGGGGAAAGTGATCTCGCTTTTCGGTCAGCCCCACCATCTTCAAGGTCGGCCCGATGCGACGGCGGATTTCTGCGGGGGATAGCCCTTGGGCGCGCAGCACAAAGGCCACATTTTCCGCCAGGGTGCGGTTGGCCAGAAGGCGATAATCTTGGAAAACCACCCCCAAGCGCCGCCGCAACATGGCCAGCGGACGCGGTGGGATGCGGTAGGGTCGCCGCCGCCCTTCAGAAGAAAATAGACAGACTTGATCGACGATGACCGTGCCCTCGGTGGCCTGTTCCGCCCCGTAGAGCAGTCGCAAAAGAGTGGACTTGCCTGCTCCGGAGACCCCCGTTACGAACACGAACTCGCCGCGGCGCACCTCCAAGTTCACATCCTGAAAAATCAAGTTGCCGTTGGGAAAGACTTTGCTCACGCCCCGCAAGGACACCATGCTGGCCGGGGTTTCCAGGGATCCGGATTGAGTGCTGCCGTAAAAGCCCAGGGTGGCCTCTGGATGGGCTGGGGCAGGGGGATGAGGGGTCGGAGCCGTACCGGCCCAACGGTACAAGCGAGGAGGATAGCCGATGTGCTGACCGATCACCATAGTAAGCGCCTAGACAGAGGAGGGAGAGAGCGCCGGCAGACTAGGGGCGCAAACGAGAAGAGGGATCCCACAGCACCCGCCAGACAAACTTGGGCAAAGCCAACATGCGTCGCCAGCGCCAGGGTTCCTGATAGAGACGATACAACCATTCCAGGTGATGGTCACGCCACCAACGGGGCGCTCGCCGTTTTTGGCCGGCCCAAATGTCCAAGCTGCCCCCCACCCCCATCCAGATGGCTTGGGGCAAAAAGGGACGCCACTTTTGGATCCACAGCTCCTGCCGCGGGGATCCCAGCCCCACCCACACCAGTTGCGGTCGAAATTCCTGGAGAGCTTGCAGAAGCTCTTTTTCTTCCTCGCTAGAGAAGTAGCCGTGGTAGCCCCAGAGGGCCAAAGCAGGACACTGGGCTTGCCAATATCGAATTGCTGCCCGGTTGACTTCCGGCCTTCCCCCCACCAGGGCCAAGCGCCACCCCCGTTCTGCCGCCAACGGGATCAGGGTTTCTGCCAGCTCGATCCCCGGCACCCGCTGGACGCGGATCCCTTGCCGTCGCAAAGCCCACACCACCCCGATGCCATCGGGGATCACCAGCTCCGCCGCTTGCAGCACCTGGGCAAAGGCCAGATCCCGCTGCGCCTGCATGATCATTTCCGGGTTGCAGGTAACCACCTGAGCGCCCTGACCCTCCCGAATACGCGCCTCAATCCACGTGGTGTAGCTCTGTAGGCTGGCCTCCGGCAGAGCAAGGTGCAGGTTCACGCCCAGAATCGAATGGATGGCTAACGACACTACCGACCGAACGCTTGTCCCCAGTGAAACCCAACTTTCAAAATAGCCCAGCCCAAAAGCTGAGCACACAATCCAAATCTTTTCCCCCAGGCATCCGCCGTGGCATCAGCGGCGTATTCCCATCAGACCAGGCCGAGAGGGAATTGCCCGACCAAGAGCAAGTCCCTGAAGGTTGGTTGCCATCTTTCGAGACAGGAGACTTGAGATGAAAACTTCGAAGACTCCCTTCGCTCTGCCTCACTTGGCTGCCGAATGGGATCCCAGCCCTGCAACTTCCCGCCGCAGCTTGTTGTTGGCTGGTTTGCTGGCGGGCGTAGGTGGAGCAATTGGGTTGCGCAGCCTGCCCGGTGCCGCTCAGTCCAACACTGCTGATATTGCCATTCTCAATGCCGCCATCGACTTGGAACAGCAGGCGATCTGGGCCTACAAAACCGCTGCCGGCAAGTTGAGCAACACCGAGGTGGGCAAGATCGTGTTGGAAGTGGCCACCAAGAACCTGAAGGATCACGAGCAGCATCGGGATCTGCTGGCGGGTGCCGTGCGGCAACTGGGAGGGATCCCCTCTCGGGCGCGGGATAGCTACGACCTTTCCACCTACATCGACAACAAAGAAGGCAATCTCGATTCCGATGCCAACATCGCCAAGCTGGCCCTGGCTCTGGAGTTCGATGCGGCCCTAGCCTACAACGATGCCTTTGTCCAGCTTTCCAACAAAGACCTGGTGGCTGCTGCCAGCACCATTGGCCCCAACGAAGTTGCCCATGCCACCGCAATCCGGGCCGTGTTCCACAGCCTTGACCCCAGCATTCTGGTGGTGCCTGCCCCCTTTGTCAGCGCCGAGACTCGGGAGCGCTGGATCCTGAAGGTGTAGAGCTGTTGGTAACCCCTGCCGGCGATGAGGCGATGATCTGCAAAGCCTTCCAACGTCCTCTGTAGGACTTGGGGCTTGGAGATCCAAGTGCTCTGCACTGCTGTCGCAATCGCCTTCTTCTGAGCGCCTCAGCCTTTGTTCTCTTCCTAAACCTGTGTGGAGAAAGTCCTATGCCGATGACGCGGCGGCTGCTGTTGCTGAGTGGACTGGGATCCCTGCTCAATGTGGGGGCTATCTTGGCTGTGGATCGGTGGCGACAAGCCAGCTCTGTTGCGGGGCGAGATCCTGTCGAGGCAACGGCGGAAGCAGAGGTGATCATTCGCGGGTTTCAATACCTGCCCTCGGAGGTTACCCTCAAGCGGGGGGGCAAGGTGACCTTCACCAACCTGGATTCCACCCCCCACACGGCTACTCCCATAGAGGGAGCGCAATTCCAAGGAACGGGACGGCTGAGGCGCAACGAGAGCAAAGCAGTGGCTTTCGAAGTGGCCGGCATCCAGGACTATTTCTGCGAGATCCACCCCAGCATGGTGGGCCGTATTGTCGTCGTCGATTAGGTGAAGGCCATGCAAATGGAACCCCTGGGATCCCCTCTTCCCTTCTGGAACATTTGTCGGCGGGTGTACCTGGTTTGGGCCATTCTTCTGGGGATGGGGTTCGCCGCCACCCAGTTTCACCAAGAGGCCAACATCAACTGGCTGTGGTTGGTGATTTCCCTGGTTGGCTTGGGCTACATGGTGCGGCAGACTAGCTTGCCGGAGTTTCGAACAGCCGGACTGGCCCACCTCTACTTTGTGGGTTTGGTGTGGACGTTGGTGATCGCCCAGGGCATGATCCTCTCGGTGCTGCCCTTTGTCGGGCGTACCCCTTTGGCAGCTTTGAGCCCATACCTGGGGGTGTTTTGGCTGTGGCAAATGGGGCTGGGCCACTGGCTCAACGGCCTGGTGGATCCGCCGCGTCTCCCCTACTGGATCACCGGTGGGATCCAGATCCTGGCCGGAGTTGCCTGCCTGCTGTGGGGGCTGGAGTGGCAGTTTGCGGTGGCAGGGGGAATCGGGGCTTTGGCCATGCTTTTCTTGATCCCATTGCATTGATTTCACTTCGGGGCCTCACCCAGGTGCACCCGCCAAACTCCACCTCCCACGGCCACCTCATCTCCTGAGCGCAGCTTGCGTCCCCGCCGGGTTTCCACCTCGCCATTCACCCGCACTTGCCCCGCTTGGATGAGCTGCTTGGCCTGCCCACCGGTGGGAGCAACCCCCGCCAGCTTGAGGAACTGATCCAGCTTGATCACGGGATCCGCCGCCGGCTGGGGATCCCTTTGAGCAGTCTCCGCCATCACTTCACCCAAATGGTTTTGACATTCACAAATTCCAGGATCCCTTCCCGGCTCAGTTCCCGTCCATACCCTGAGCGTTTGATGCCGCCGAAGGGAAGGCGCGGGTCGGACTTGACCATGCCATTGATGAACACGGATCCCGCCTCCAGCTCCTCCAGCAGGCGCTCTTGTTCCTCTGGATCGGTTGTCCAGGCGCTGGCGCCCAGGCCAAAGGGCGTGCCGTTGGCCAGCTCGATGGCTGCCGACACATCCGGGACGGTGAACAGCAGCGCCACCGGCCCGAACACCTCCTGGTGGGCCACCGGATGATCGGGGGGGATGTCGCTCAGGATCGTGGGCGGGTAAAAATTCCCTCCCCAGGGGGAGCCACCGATGTGAACTTTGGCCCCCGCCTGCACCAAAGCCTGCACCTGTCCGTCCACCTCTTGCAGGATGCTGGGGGTAGCCAGAGGCCCCACGTCCGTTTGCGGATCCAAGGGATCCCCTACCTTGAGCCGGCGAAATCGCTCCGTCATGGCAGCCGTGAAAGGTTCAGCGATAGCCCTGTGCAAGATAAATCGTTTGGCGGCAATGCAGGACTGGCCGTTGTTGATCAGACGGGCCGTGACCGCTGTGGCAACTGCTGCCTCCAGATCGGCGCTGGGCAGCACGATGAAGGGATCGCTCCCTCCCAGTTCCAACACCGTTTTTTTCAGATATTGACCGGCCAAACGGGCCAGGCTGGAGCCGGCGGCTTCGCTCCCGGTGAGGGCGGCCCCCCGCACCCGTTCATCCGCCACCACCTCTGCCACCTGGGCTGCTGTGATCAGCAGGGTTTGAAAGACCCCTGGCGGAAATCCCGCCTCCTGAAAGATCCGCTCCAGGGTCAAAGCCGATTGGGGCACGTTGGAAGCATGTTTGAGCAGAAGGGTATTGCCCGCCATCAGGGCCGGGGCTGCACAGCGAAACACCTGCCAAAAGGGAAAGTTCCAGGGCATCACTGCCAAAATCACCCCCAGCGGCTGGTAGCGGATCCCGCTGCGGCTGGCAAAGTGCTCCGCACCGGTGGCATTCGCGTAAGCGTTGCGTAGCAATATGGAGCGCTCGGCCAAGAACCCTTCTGCCTCCTCGGCATAGTAGCGACAAACCCAAGCGGATTTTTCCACTTCCGCAACGGCAGAGGCCAAGGTTTTGCCCATCTCCAGGCTGATTAGGCGGCCAAACTCCGCTTTGCGCTCCTCCAGGATCCCTGCCACCCGCTTCAGCCAGGCGGATCGCTGAGCAAACGGGATCCGACGATAGCTCTGAAACCGCTCGTGGGCTTGGGCGATACAGCTTTGGATCTGCCCAGCGTCGAAAACGGGGTAGCGAGCCAATTCCTCTCCGGTGGCGGGGTTGATGCTGACCAGGTGCCCCATCTTTTTCCCTCAACGCCTGTTTCTCCACTCTGGCATTTGCGCTCTGCCTGGAATAGTGCTCCGCACTGCTACTGCGTTCGCGTAAGCGTTGCGTAGCAATATGGAAAGATTTGCGGAGTGGGGGACTCAGGGTTGCGGGCTGCCGGTGGTGTCTGTTCGGGATGGCGGGGCGGATCCAGGAGCAGACCAGAACTCGTAGGCTGCTTGCGACAGGCTGGCGATCAGCTCTTCAGCTCTGGGGTCGTTGGGGGTTTCTCGCTTCACCCACACCGCCGCCACATAGCGCCGCCCGTTGGGCAAATCCAGGATCCCGGCATCTCCCACCACGGAGCCCAGGGTTCCCGTTTTGTGGGCAATGCGCACCTCTTGGCCCAGATTGGGCCGGAAGTAGGAGAGCCGTTGGGTGCGCCAGAGAATGTCCAGAAAACGGTCGCGGCTGCGGCGGCTGAGCATGCGCCCCTGTTCCACCTGGCTGAGCAGCCAAACCATGTCGCGCGGGCTGCTGGTGTTGGTGCCTTCCAGATCCGGTAGCCACCATGAAATTTGCGTGTGTTGTAGCCCCCACTGCCGAAATTTTTGGTTGAGAGCCTCCTGCCCACCCAGGCGATCGATGATCAGATTGGTGGCGAAGTTGTCGCTGAGGGTGCTCATCAGGGTGGCCGCTTCCAAAGCAGAAACCTGGGATCCGAGGGGTCGGGTTTGCAACACACCAGCTCCCCCTCCCTTGAGATCTTCCCGCAGAGTGAGCTGTTCATCCAGCCGCACCTGTCCGGTTTCCACAGCCTGGAAAAAAGCCAAGAGAATGGGGATCTTGATCACGCTGGCGGCAGGAAAAGCCTGATCCGGCCTAACCCCAGCAAAGGCGCCAGTTTCCACCTCCCAAAACAGAGCCCCTGCCGTCAAGCCCGGTTGGTCGGCCAAACCGGCCAAGCGCTCCTGCAAAGCCGGGATCGCTTCTCCCGGCAGAATGTTACTCGGGAATGCCGACGGGGGAGGATCCCCAAGCTGCGTCGTGGACTGTTCTGTCCGGCCAGCGGTGGTCGATTGCAGCAGTTGCGAGAGGCCCGCCATCGTCAGGCCCAGGATGAGACTTAAGCTTAGTCCCCTGAGCAATACTTGGCCAAGAGATGGAGAACGTCTCAAGCGGCGAGGCCGGGCAGCCCGTTGGCGCAGACGAGCAATGGCTTTCTGGCGAGCAAGACGCAGCGGTTGAGGACGGGAAACCAATAGGGATCCCCTAGGGGCAGGAAGCAGGCGACCAGAACCTGTTTGCGGCTTTGACCCCTCTGGAGGCGGGACGGCGTTCTTGGCAGGTTGTGGAGGGCGGCGGGGATCCCGCGACTTCTCTGGCAAAGGCCTACGGCCCGCTAGCGCGGATGGATCGGTGCCTTTCCTCTCCCTTGCTTTGGTCATGAGAACGGTTGCCTTTTCCCGACAGCGGTGCGGAGTACTAACGCCATGCTCCTAACAGACAATGCTGACCGTTTCACCGACTCAACTTCGGTGAGCTTGGCTTAATTAAACCCACAAATTGACCAACCTGACCTACGATTGCAAAACGCCCATCAAACTGTCATCACTACACTATGCCTCCACGTCCGCGTTAGCAGTGTGGGGCAGTGACGAGATGTACCATCCCCCGGCCCGGCGGCTCAGAACCCCATCCTTGACCACAGGGATCGGTGGCAGCTCCGCACGGTGAACTGAACAAGGCCAGAACAAGCAGCGTGCTGGAGGAAGAGCCAGGTATGCAATGATTCAAGCGGATCTGCATCTAGCGTGGATCAGTTGTATGCGACTCCGTATATAGTATTGGGTGATGCGGGATCCCCACCCAAAATAGGGGCTTTGCCCCTCGACAGAGGTCGAGCAGATGTTCTAACCTTGGCTGCTAGGGTGGCCCAAGAGCGCTCTTCAAGATAGGTGTGCCGGGGTGTTGTCAGCGATGGCCAACCGGGATCCTAAGGCTGAGAGTGTGCCGCATCGCTAGCCTAGGCCCTGTCGAGCAGGTTTAATCTGGGCAGCTTCTGCTCTGCCCCAGGCTGTTGGTTAGTACTTAAGGGATCTGACCCCATAGCAACCAGAACAAGGCGCGATGCCGGGAGTTGAGATGAGAATGACGCGTTGTAATGTAGTATCGCCTGTGCGCTCCCTCTGCCGCTGTGCAGCTCAGGTGGGCGGCGTAGCCGGGATCCTGATCGGAACAGCTTGGGGGGGTTTGGCTGTGACTCCTGTTTGGGCTCAGGAGAATGCCCTACTGGCTCAGGCAGCCGCAGGCCCCATGAGCCGGCAAGAGGTGGCGGAACGGCTGAATCTGGTGCCTGTTTTTGCCATTGTGTCTCAGAACGGCACCCCCGTTGTCGCCAATGTGGAGCGAGATGGCCGCACCATCCAAGTGGTTTCCTTCTGGCTGGATCAAGCCCAAGCCCAGCAAGTGTTGGAGCAGGTGAAAGCCAGCAACCCCGAGATAGCCAGTCAAGCCCGGGTGGTGCCTCTCTCGCTGGGGTATGCCTACGAAAAATCGGAAGAGGAGCGCGCCAAGAATAGTGACCTGTATTTTGAGGTGGTGCCTCGGGCTTCTGATGTGGAAGCAGCCAAGCAGGTGCTGAAGGAAACCGGTCAAGATGTGCCTGCAGAAGCGATTGGTGTGCCTCTGTTCTATGGCCGCTCCGGAGAGGGGCTGCTGACCATCGAGCAGGATGGCCATGAGGTGGTGCCCTTCTTCTTCGACCGCAACGATTTGCGGAGGGCTTTGGATCGGGCAGCGGCGCAGAACCCGGATGTGGTTGGGAAAACCCAGATTGAAGTGACCTCGCTGGCCATTGTGGTAGAGCGTATGCTGGCCCCCGACGCGCAGGCCGATGTGCAGAAAATTGCCTTTATCCCCTCTCGCTCGGCGCTGGAGTATATCCAATCCCTGGCCCGGCCTGCCAATCCTTCTGCAAGTCCCCAGCCTCAGCGTTAACCTAAGCCCCTGATGGGATCCCCGTCTGCTCTGGTGAAGCGGTTAACAGAGTGGCGTGCCCAAGCCCTGAGGGCGGCAAAAGCGGCTGGGATCCCTGCCGAGGAAGTGGAGATTTTGCTCAGGGAACGGCTGGGGTGGGGGCCGTTGGAGCGGTTGATGGGTCGCGCTCCGGCTGGGGAGGGGGATCCCCTGGAGGAGGTGCAGGCCCTTTGGCGGCAAAGGGTGGAAGAGCGCATCCCCCTACAGTACCTGTTGGGCAAAGTTGAGTGGGCGGGCTTGAGCTTGCGGGTGACGCCGGCGGTGCTGATCCCACGCCCGGAGACCGAGCTGCTGGTGGAGCAGGCTTCCCTTTGGCTACAGGCCAATCCTCTGCCGCCGGGATCCTGTTTTGCCGACCTGGGTACAGGCAGCGGGGCGATTGCCATTGCGTTGGCCCATCAGCACCCCCAGTTGCGGCTTCTGGCCGTGGATTCTAGCCCAGAGGCCTTGGCTATTGCAGCAGACAATGTGGCAGCCCACCATCTGCAGGAGCGGGTGAAGTTGCTGCTGGGATCCTGGTTTGTGCCCTTGGATCCCTGGCGGGGGCAGCTGCGCGGCCTGGTTTCCAACCCTCCCTACATTCCCTCTGCTGAGCTGACCTCGCTCATGCCAGAGGTGCGACTGCACGAGCCACGACAGGCTCTGGATGGCGGAGAAGATGGCCTAGCCCACTTGCGGCTGTTGATTCAAGCAGCACCGGATTACCTGGCCCCGAACTCCTTTTGGGCGGTGGAAGTGATGCGAGGCCAAGCCCCTTGGGTGGCGGAGCAGTTGCGAGATAGGGGCTGTTATCGGCAGATCCAAGTTCACCGAGATCTGGCCGGGATTGAACGGGTGGTCAGCGCCCACTTCGTCGGATAGAAAAGGGTAGGATCCCATAAGATGGGGTATCGCCGGAGCCGGAACTGTCCAAAACTTAAAGCTCCGAGCCCAGAGATCTGAGCACGGATGGGATCCCCTGTCCTTCGCCAGGAGCACTTCTTGAGGGAGCCTTCGCCTACAGCCAAACCCGACCCACCCTTACAGCAGGCCGCCCCTGCCGACGGGCAAGGGACCGTGGATTGGCAGTTTGCTTTTGAACGCTCTGAGGTGATGCGGGCCTTTCAACAAGAGTTGCTCGTCAGCATCGGCCATGAGCTGCGCAATCCCCTCAGCAGCCAGATGGGATCCCTGCAGTTGGTGTTGTCGGATCTATGTGACTCTCCCGAAGAGGAGCGGGAATACCTGCAAAGTGCCAAAGAAGCGGTGGAGCGCCTGATCAAGCTGCTTGAGGAATACACCCGCCTGGCTCGCCATGACCTGCCCATCCAACCTCTGCGACCGGAACCGACCCGACTACGCCCCCTCCTGCAGGATGTGTACAGCCTAACTCGCCTACAGGCCCAGGATCAGGGCATTCGCTACGAATGGCCGGCCCTACAACCCACCTCGGCCTTTGAGGTGCCCCTTCTCCCGGACAGCCTCACCGTTTGGGCGGATCCCCACGGCTTGGTGCAGGCGCTTCTGGGAGTGTGTCGCTGGGGCATCCGCACCCTACGCTATGGTTCGATGGCTCTGCACCCCTATCCCACCGCAGAAGAAGAGGGGCGACTGTGCCTGGGGTGGAACCTTGAGGGGCGATGCCATGTGCCCATTCAAACAGAGGGCTGTGCCGTCTGGCGGGTAAGCGAGCGGCTCCTGAGAGAAATGGGAGGCCAGCTGGAACTCTGCGAAAGCGGCCCCTACCGAGTTGGCATCAAGGTGACCCTGCGCCTCGCCCATTGAACCCCAGGCCAGAGGGACTTGGGCCTATCGGCTTCTCAAAGCTGGCCAGTTGGCATCTGCCCTCTTGATCAAGCCGGGGATGTCGCGCTCCCAGTTACGCTGTACCCGCTGGTTGGCGTTCAGGTACAGCTTGTCATCGACGATTTTCCAGGCAAAGGGATCCACCGGGTAAAGGTAGTTGTGGGCCACGGCCCAGGCACAAAACCCGCCGTACTGGGGGGCAAAGCGCTCTGGGTCGTTGCGAAACCGCTCCCGATTCTCGGCGCTGGCAAACCTCCAGGTCACCCCTCCCCACTCCCATTCATACTCTGGGGATCCCTTGACGGGCTTGCCATCGATGAAATAGGCCACCGGGTCATAGCCCCGCAGGGCCAGGCCATCCGTTGCAAAAAAGGGGCCCGGGGATCCCTCCTCGGCAGCCCCAACAACCTGTCCTTGGGCTGGGCGAGACAGGAGCCAAGCTGGGTGAGAAGCAACAGCCCCAACCATCAGCAGCAGCGAGAGCAAAACCCAACGATTTTTGACCATCACGACCTCCCCAATCCTCAATCGAGATAAAAATCTCCTCCACTTCCAGAAAAGCACTGCGCCCTTCCTCTCAGATTCAAAAAGAGACCTGAGAAGACCCTGGCTTCTGCGGACTGGGAACAGTCTGGCCGCAGCGGGGAAATTTGCCTGTGATTTGGATCGGGGAGATCCAATCTAAAAAAAGCTCAACCTTCTCGGCGCAAGGCCAATTCCGCCCGATCCAGTTGCATCAGCACCCGCTCCACCTTTTCGGGGTTGAGAGGCCGGTTGGAAGTGCGGTACTGGGAGGCCAGCGTGTTAAACACCGTGCGCAAAGTGGTAAAAGACTGCAGCTTGTCGTAGCGATGGCCGTGGTAGCGCCCAGAAAACTCCTGGATGGCCTGCATGGCTTCCGCTCGCGCCTCTTCCGGGTTCATCAGGGGATCCCCTTCGGAAAGGACGGTGCGCAGGGTTTGGATCAAGGTCATGCTGTCTTCGTAATACTTGCCGGTGAGACGGGCAGCCTGAGCAACTGAACTCCCTGATCCCAGCAAAAGGGCTACAGACAGGAGCAGGCTGACAAGACGCCGAAAAAAAGTTTTGAGCATGGGGAACCTAATGTAACTTATTTTTAAGCATAAGCCACAGCAACACCGGAAGAGGAGTCATCCAAAAGATGCTGTTCACCCCCTTCAGCGACTTTCTGCAGAAGCTGGGCCAGTACGGATCCCATTGGACAATGTTAGCCCTGATCTTGGGGTTTGCCTGTGCTCACAGCGGACTGGCCTACTTGCGACCCTGGGGGGAAAGCCGGCTGGGATCCCGTCTGTACCGCATCTTCTTTGCTCTGGTGAGCCTCAGTTTGGCACCGCTGTTGCTCATCTATTTTTTCAACCACCGCTACGACGGGGTGATTCTCTGGGATCTCCAAGCCGTCCCAGGCATTCGCACCACCGTTGCTCTTTTGTCTGCCCTCTCTTTTTTCTTTTTGTATCCGGCCACCTTCAACTTGCTGGAGATCGCCGCCATTCGCAAGCCGGAGATCCACCTGTTTGAAACCGGGATCATCCGCATCACCCGTCATCCCCAAATGGTGGGCCAGGTGATCTGGTGTGTAGCCCATACCCTTTGGATTGGCTCCAGCTTTATGATGGTGACCTCGCTTGGGCTCATTGCCTACCACCTGTTTGCGGTTTGGCACGGGGATCACCGCCTGGAGCGGAAATACGGGCAGGCCTTCCGCGATCTCAAGGCGCGCACCTCCGTGATCCCCGGCTTGGCCATTCTGCAGAAGCGACAGCAACTGCGCCCCCAAGAGTTTTTTCGCTGGGCCTATCTGGGGGTATTCAGCTTTGTATTGATTCTTTATGCTTTCCATCCCCAAATGGTTTCTGCAGCCAGCCAAGTTGCCTGGTAGCATGATCCCAAAGAACTTCTTTAGTTTGGGAGTGATGGCCTTGCAAGTTGCTTTAGATGCTTTTAATCAAGAACTTTTGACAAGTGATGGGTTGGTTTTGGTGGATTTCGGCGCCCCTTGGTGTGGCCTGTGTCGCTTCATTCAGCCGATTACCGACCGTCTCGTAGCCGAGTGGGGAGGGGCGGTCAAAGTACTGCGGGTGAATGTAGACGACAATTTTTGGCTGCCGCGCCGCTATCGGGTGCGCTCTTTGCCAACCCTAATTTTGTTTGAGAAGGGTCAAGAAGTGCAAAGGCTGGAGCACTTCGCCAATCGCGATGAGGTGCTTCGCCGCTGCGAGCAGTTGTTTCTTGACCACCTGCGCTACCTGGGTTCGGGAGCCTGCTCATCCTCGTTTGAGCCCCAAGCCCCGCCGCCCGGCGTGTAGAGGGTGATCACGTCGCCGGCTTTTAGGGAGCGGCTGATTTTGCCGGGTAGGGGATCCCCATTAATGAGGTTGATCCCCACTTGGCCTGGCCCGCCTCCCTGTTCTCCCTGGGGGGCATAGTGGCGCCGCTCGGTGAGCAGGGAGAGGGTGCAATCTTGTAAAGTCTGGATGGATCGGATCAGTCCCCACCCGCCCCGCTGTTGACCATGGCCGCCGGAATCCTGGCGGAGCTCGTAGCGCAGCACCCGCAGGGGATACTCCAACTCCAGAGCCTCGATGGGGGTGTTGAGGGTATTGCTCATGCCCACATGCACTCCGTCCAAACCCGGTCGTTGCCGGCTGGCCCCCTGACCACCTCCCAGGGTTTCGTAGTAGGTGAAGTGGCGGTTGCCCAGCACACAGTTGTTCATGGTGCCCTGCCCCTGAGCGATGCTCCGCAATCCGGCCACGGGAGCCAGAGCTTTGAACACCACATCGGCAATGCGCTGCGAGGTTTCCACATTGCCCGCCACCACTGCTGCCGGAAACTGGGCATTCACCAAGCAGCCGGGCGGCGCCACGATCTCGATGGGATCCTCCAAGCCGACATTGCTGGGGGCCGTGGGATCCAACAGACAGCGCAGGGCAAACAACACCGCCGAGCGGGTGACGGCCAGGGGCGCGTTCAGGTTTCCCGCCATGGCCGGAGCAGTGCCGGTGAAGTCCACCCGCAGCTTCTCGCCCTCTACTTCCACCTGCACCCGAATCTCAAGGGGCGCGGGCGGATCCCCGTAGCCCTCCAACCAATCCTCAGCCGTGTAGATCCCATCGGGCAGAGCCTGAATTTGCGCCCGCATCCGCCGGCGGCTGTACTCGATGACCCCTGCGATCAACTGCCAAGCCTCTTCTTCTCCAAAGCGGGCCAGCAACTCCCGAAACCGGCTCATCCCCACTGCGCTGGCCCCCACCTGGGCCTGCAGATCCCCCCGCCGCTGCTCGGCATTGCGCACATTGGCCAGGATTAGGCGCAGCAGATCCTCCTGCCAGTACAACTCTCCTTCTAGAGAGAGCCCAGCCAGCCGTACCGGCGGGATCACCAGCCCCTCCTGCCAGATTTCGCTGGAGTCGGCGGGCATGGAGCCAGGGCGCATCCCTCCAATGTCGGCATGATGGGCACGGTTCACGGCATAGGCGCAAATCCGGTCGGGATCCCGCCAGCCGGGAATGGCTGCGACCACCGTGACGTCCGGCAGATGGGATCCCCCCTGGTAGGGATCGTTAAGGACAAACACATCTCCGGGGCAGGGGTCGGCTGCCACCACCGCCCGCACCGCCTCCGAGAGGGCTCCCAGATGTACCGGGATGTGGGCCGCCTGGGCAATACAGGCCCCTTGCGCGTCAAACAGAGCTGTGGAGCAATCCCGCCGTTCCTTGATGTTGGCCGAGTATGAACCGCGGATGAGGCGCGCCCCCATCTCTTCGGCAATCCCCGCCAGAGCGTTGGCCATGACCTGCAACCGGATGGGGTTGGAGACAGGACGGTTGCTATCCATACCTCTCCAATCAAAGCCTGCGCCGCAGCCAAACGGCCACCCTGCGGATCCCTTGCCAGAACTGCAAACGACGTTGCCAGCGGGCAAGGGTATGGCGATTCTCGCGCAGACGATCCCGCAGACGCAGCAACTCAGCGGGAGTGGGAGCCAAGGCCTGTTGAGCTGCTTCTCGCCAATCGGCCATGGCCTGCTCTGTGACCCCAAGAGCCGAGCGCAGCTTCAAAATGACAGGAATGAGAGCAACCAGGGCCAAAAACAGCAAGCCGTTGAGGCCGCAAACTGCCCAGACAGCCCATCCCGAACTCCAATTGGCATTCACAGAGAGCTCCGGGTAGGGATCCCGACAAGGCTCACTGCTGCTGCAGCATCAAGGGGCGCAACACCCGGCCATCCCCCACCACAACCACCGTTGACAGCACCTGCTCACCACGGCGGAAGGTAATCGGCACCGATTGGCCTACCGGGGTATTTTGGATGATCTGCTGCACATGTTGCACGGAGGTGACCCGCTGCCCATCCACTCCAATCAAAATATCGCCCTGGGCCAGACCGGCTCGTTGAGCAGGACCATCCTGGAGCAAGCCGACCACCTGCACCCCCTGAACTCGAAGTGCGGGGCCGAACAGACGACGGCTGATGGCGCTCTGGGCTTGCTCGCCGTTCACCGTTTCAATGGCAACTCCAATGAAGCCGTTGCCGACAGCATAGGAGGCAGGCGACCACTGAACCCCGAAGCTGTTGGCGTCGCTGCTGACCTGAACCGTGGAGCCGTGGTGGTTGTAAGCTTCACCCCCAACCGAGTCGCAGGGGTAGGCCACAACTGCATCTGCCAGCAAGAAGGAGATGGGCAGGGCTAGGGCAAGCTTGAACAGATGGGTTGGTTTCTGCATGGTTCGACCCTGGAAACGGTGAAGTAGAAATGAGCTTGAATCCGCGAAGCACTTGGGTGGATGCACCAGCCAGGTGTGGGCAGCTTGCACCGCCCCTCCCTCAGTGATAAACCCAAAATCGCCAACTGTCGATAGGCTTGGCCGTGCTTCTGGGCTGGATCCCAAGGTTTTGCCGGCCTTCCTGTAGCAATTCTTCAAGGTCTTGGGATCCCTGGCAGCACTGGGTTGGCTCGGCGGGGCTCACAAACCGGCAAAGCGATCGGTGGCTTCCAGGAGGGCGGTGCGGATTCCGGGCTCGGTGATGGAATGGCCAGCATCGGGGATCATCCGAAACTCTGCTTCTGGCCAAGCCTGATGCAGCTCCCAAGCAGAGATGGGCGGGCACACCACGTCGTAGCGCCCCTGGACGATCACCGCCGGCAGATGCCGCAGCCGTCCCACCCCCCTGAGGAGCTGATCCTCCGGATCCAAAAAACCGCCGTGGACAAAGTAATGGCACTCAATGCGGGCAAAGGCCTCGGCAAACTCTCCCCGACCAAAGCGCTCGATGAGCTCTGGGCTGGGGATCAACTTGCTGGTGCTGGCCTCCCAGACGGACCAGGCGCGAGCTGCCCTCAGCCGTACCTGGGGATCTGGGTCGTTGAGGCGGCGGTGGTAGGCTGCCAGCAGGTCATCCCGCTCTTCGGGAGGGATCGGCTCCAGGTAATGTTCCCAAGCATCGGGGAAAAAGTAGCCGGCTCCCGACTGGTAAAACCAGCGGAGCTCAAAAGGGCGCAAGAGAAAAATGCCCCGCAAGATAAACCCCAGGCAGGCTTGGGGGTGGGTTTGCCCATAGGCCAGGGCAAGGGCACTGCCCCAGCTGCCCCCGAACACAAACCAGCGATCAATGCCCAGATGCTGGCGCAACTTCTCGATATCCGCCACCAGATCCCAGGTGGTGTTCTCCCGCAGCTCGGCATAGGGGCGACTTTTCCCGCAGCCCCGCTGATCGAACAGCACCACCCGCCAGCGGCTGGGATCGAAATACTGCCGGTAGATGGGATCGATCCCGCCTCCAGGCCCCCCGTGCAAAAACACCACCGGCTTGCCTGCCGGGTTGCCGCACTGCTCGTAGTACAGGGTGTGGAGGGAGGAAACCGCCAGAAAGCCTTGATCGTAGGGCTCGATGGGGGGATAGAGATCGCGCGACATAACTTGAAGCTCTGCTGGTCATCACTCTCAGGGTCTGCGCAGGGCAATGGTGGCCTTGGGCGGGATCCCTTCCTGAAAGGTCTCGCCATCCGCGGCCAGGATGACAAATTGCAGCTCCTGACCCGGCTGGGCGCCCAAATTGCTCCAGGGGATGGCCACCTCCAAACAGGCATCCACCACCGCCTTCACTTGATGGCCGATGGCGTGCCAGGTGTGGTACTCCCCTGCCTGCAAGAGCTGGGCTTGCACCTCTGCCGGATGCTGGCCGGTGCCGGGAGGCGGCAGTGACAACCGCAACAGGTGGCGGTAGTGGTAGTTGAGAGGGGCTTCTGCCGGCAATCCCTGCAGGGGAATGGGGCTGTTGACGGTGACGCGGTTGGGATAGAACCACAGCACCAGCAATTGCCTGGGCCGCTGCACCACCGAGTTAAAATCCAGCCGCAGATAGAGGTTGAAGTGATCGAACCCGTACCAGAGGCGACGAACAATGCTGTTGCGGTGCATGGTGCCTCGGGCCGCTCCAATCTCCACCCGCCCGGCTTGGCTCCACTCCCGTTCTGCCGGACGACCGTTGATGGCCGGGTGGATAAACCCCTGCGGCAGGCGATCCCCTAGGCCGTCATGATCCTCCAGGGGAAATTGCAGCACGGTCGGCACCGCCTCTCCCAAAGCAGTGTAGAGCGCCTGCAGGTGCTCCCGAAACAACTGGTCGAAAACGGCATCATGGGCGGAGGAGTGGCCTGCCCCAAACCACCAGAACCAATCGGATCCCTCGGCGGCCCAGAGGGCTTCCCAGGCTTGGGGATTGGCGCGGGGATGATCCTGAATCACCTGGCGGGCCTGAGCCAAGAGCTCCCAAGCGCGGTTTTTGACGGGATCCCCAATCCAGGTGGTGAAGTCCGCCTCGATCCAGGAGCCACTGTGCAGCTGCTCTGCCGGCAAAAACTCAGTGGGAGGAAACTGATCCAGAAACTCGGAGACCGTCACCAAGCGCAGCGCCGGGTGCTGGCTGAGGCGGGTATAGAGGTTTTCCAAGAAGGGCCGGCCATCTTGGGGGTAGTACTCCCAGCAGTTTTCCCCATCCAGAGCGATGGTCACCAGCCAGGGCTGCTCCTGGGGCAGGCGGTTGCGGATGCTCTCCAGATGGCCGATGAGATCTTTGGCGGCAGCATCGGCGGGCATGGCGCTGTAGCTGAAGCCAATCAAATCCGAAAGGCGGTGATCCCGAAAGACGATGGCCAGATCCCCCCGCTCGGTTTCCAGGCGGTAGGGGCGGTAGAGCTTCTCCGGCTCCAGAATGTGGCCCTGCCCATCGCGGTGAAACGGTTGACCCAGGCTCCACCCCAAAACCCCTTCGTCGGAGATGATCCACTCAAAGCCCTGTTTTTGCACAATCGGCACAATGGCAGGGCTCACCGATTGCTCCGAAGGCCACAGGCCCCGCGGCTCGCGGCCAAAGCGCTCCCGATAGATCTGCTTAGCCCGCTCCAGTTGGCTGTGGACATCCTGCTCCCAGTGAAAGGGGTAGCGAGGCAAAGGCAACCCTGGCCGAGCCACCCGCGCCGAGCGCTCGCTCACCAACAGGGGCAAGATGGGGTGGGTATAGGGGCTGGTGGTCAGCTCCAGTTGGCCGTTGCTCTGCAGTTTGGCGTGTTGGGGCAGGATAGCGCCGAGGATCTGTTGTTGCTTGGCGTAGATCCGCTGCCGATCCGCCAGGGTAAAACCGGATCCCATCTTAATCCAGCCCTCAATCTCAGGATCCTCCTGAAAGAGGGGATCAAACCAAGACAGGTTGTGCCAGGCCAGCAGATCGCTGAAGTCCTGCGGAGTCCAGTACTGCAGACACCAGTTCACCCCCTGAGATTCCCGTTGGTTGTAGAGCTGCCGGTAACGGGGGTAGGGCTCGATCATGGTGGGGTAGTGGCTGTCGAAAAAACGCTCGACCACAAAGCGCAGTTGATCGGGGCCGAGCTTTTCGACAGGGGATAGGGTCAGTTCCAGGTAAGGATCAAAAGCCGAGCCGGCCACATACTCTTCGATTTGTAGAATCAGGGAGGGCACCAGGTTAATCGTTTGGTGCAAGCGGGGATAGCGCTCCAGCAGCAAGACCAAGTCCAGGTAATCTTTGATCCCGTGTAGGCGCACCCAAGGCATGCGATATTTACCCGCCACCGGACTTTTGTAGAGGGGTTGGTGTTGGTGCCAAACCAGGGCGACGTGCAGCGGGTAGGTCATGGGCGGTACCGGATCCAACCATCACCCGGATACTAGCCCATCTGTCTGGCTGGCGATCGTAAGAAACTCTTGAATGTCCGAGCTCTGCCGGTGTCGATGGCGGTGGGGAAAAGCTTGCCATTCGCAAGATTCCTCAGGAGAATGGCGGCAAAAGGAAGAGCTGAGCCATGACTGCCGCTACCCACCTTCTGGAACAGTCGATCGTTGTCTTTTCCCAAAACTATTTGCCCATCAGCCGGGTCAATATCAAGCGGGCAATCGTGCTGCTGCTAACAGGCAAAGCCGAACCGCTCTCGATGATGAATGTGCCGGTGTGGAAGGTGCGCTCCCCCAGCCAGGTCATTGAAGTGCCCGAACATATTCGCCTGACCATCAAGGGCAAAGAGCGCGCTTGGCGCGTGCCCCCTGTGAATCGGCGGGAGGTTTTGCGGCGGGATCACCACACCTGCCAGTATTGTGGCACCACCCACAATTTGACCTTGGATCATGTCGTGCCCCTCTCCAAAGGGGGATCCCACAGTTGGGACAATGTGGTGACGGCTTGCGAACGCTGCAATCAACGCAAGGGCAACCGCACCCCTGAAGAAGCCAACATGCCCCTGCGCAGCAAACCCCGTGCCCCTCTCCACCCAACGGTGGCTTTTGCAGAACAGTTTTGGCGCGAGCACCAAAGTCGGCAAGATCGGCAAGATTGAGGGTTGCCGTGCAAGCTAAGATCGGCGAACCCTGTTCCATCGATGAGGATCCGCGTCGGCCATGATGACCGTAATGGAGTTTTTTGCCCTCAGTGCCGGGGAGTGGATGTGCCAGCGCACCAGCCATCATTTGGCTTTTCGCCGCTCTGAGGGGGGGAGGTCGAGAGTCCAAATTGCAACGCTTTCGGCAACCGATCCGGCAGTCATACGGGTTTGCGAGTTGTTCAAGGTGGATCCCCGACGAGCTGTGGGAGCAGCGCGGGTGCAGTGGGATGGCGAGCAGGAGTGGGATAACGAAGAGTACAAGGGAGATGTGGTGCTGGTACCTATCCCCGATGAGACCGATCCCATGCGCGGGCAGTTGCTGCGGGATCAGGGCTACGCCGAGAAAGTGCCGGTGGCCGGTACCTATGTCATGGGATCCGATGGCGCCCTTACCCTTTACACCCAGTATGAGATGACTGAGTCGGAAGAGCGCATTTGGTTTGCCAGCCCCAACTTGCGCCTGCGGGCCAGCACTGTCAAGCGGTTCGGTGGCTTCAGCATGGCTTCTTTCTGCTCCGAGGTGCGTAAACTCTCCGTCGGCCCTTCTCCCACCCCTACGGTGGCCGAATCCAGCCCTTTCCGCAGCTAGAGCTGTTTCTCCTCAACTGCAACGCGGGTTGTGCTATGCACCAAGTCTTGGATCTGGGGATTAACCTGCTCCACGCCAATCAACACCAGGCCGACCACAACCGGGAGCACTTTGATGCCTGGGGGGTGACCTGTCTGAACCTCATGAGCGCGCCGGGGGCGGGTAAGACCTCTTTGCTGGAGAAAACCGTGGCCGCTCTGGCTGACTCGCTGCGCCTGGCGGTGATCGAGGGGGACATGACGACCCAACTGGACGCGGAGCGGCTGCGTCGCTACGGGATCCCGGTGATCGCCATCAACACAGGGCGGGCCTGTCATTTGGATGCGGCCATGGTGGCCGGGGGCTTGCGGCAATTGGAAGCGCTACTGGATCCGCAGCAACTGGATTTGCTGCTGGTGGAAAATGTCGGCAACTTGGTCTGCCCGGCGGAGTTTGAGGTGGGGGAACACGCCAAGGTAGCCCTGCTCAGCGTCACAGAAGGGGAAGACAAGCCTCTCAAGTACCCGATTATGTTTCGAGAGGCGGATTGTCTACTGATCACCAAGGTGGATCTGGTTCCTGTCTTAGAGGTGGATTTGGAGCGGATCCAGGCCAACATCCGCGAGATCAACCCTTCTGTGCCGATTTTTTGTCTTTCTGCCAAGACGGGCGTCGGGCTGGAGCCCTGGCTGGGCTGGATCCGAGAGCAGATTCTCCTGGCCCAACGCCGACAGCAGCCGCAGTGAAGGGTATCATACTGGGCATCTGGCCGTGGAACTCTCCTCACCTGAGCTGGCCAGGCAGGGGATGAGTTAGCACCTCTGGCGGGTCAATTTCAGATAACGTGTGTGGATGGAAAATCCCGGCTATGGCCAATTTAAGCGACTTTGTACAGGGCATTGAGCAGTTGATCGAGCTGGCTCAAAAGCTGGATGAGAAAAAACAAAGTGGAGAACTGCGAACCGAAGTCCGCATCCAAACCCGTCCCCTGAGCAGTTCTATCCCCCCTTCCGGCTCCATCCCTCGCCGCCGCAGCCATGCCCAAACGGGGGATCCCCCCTGGAGCAGCGAGCCCCGAGTGGTGTCTGCAACCCGCTTTCAGGAACCATCCCAGGCTGCTGTGCCCGACTCGCCATCAACTTCTGCCGACCGCGCAGAGTCTTGGGCTGGGCCACGTCTCAAGGATGTGGGTGGGCTGAAAGAACAGTTGCAAATCCTGCGGGAGATGGTAGAGCTTCCCCTCAAGCGGCCCGATCTGCTGGCCAAGCTGGGGTTGGATCCGCCCCGCGGCGTGTTGTTGGTAGGCCCCCCCGGCACCGGCAAAACCCTGACGGCCCGCGCCCTGGCCGAGAGCCTGGGGGTGAACTACATCGCCATTGTCGGCCCGGAGCTGATCGGCAAGTATTACGGCGAGGCGGAGGCGCGCCTGCGACAGCTTTTTGAAAAGGCGGCCAAATCGGCTCCCTGTCTGGTTTTTATTGACGAAATCGATGCCTTGGTGCCCAACCGCGCCACCGTCGAGGGGGAAGTGGAAAAACGCCTGGTGGCCCAAATGCTGGGGCTGATGGATGGATTTGTGGCCCAAAAAGGGATCGTGGTGCTGGCAGCCACCAATCGGCCCGAGGCTTTGGATCCGGCTCTGCGGCGACCGGGGCGCTTTGACCGGGAGGTGATCTTCAAGGTGCCGGATCGGGAGGGGCGGCGGGAGATCTTGGCCATCCACACCCGCGACATGCCCTTGGCGGAGGATGTGGATCTGGACAGCTTGGCGGATCAGACCTTGGGCTTTGTGGGGGCAGATCTGCGGGGGTTGTGTCAGGCGGCAGCCTATGCGGCTTTGCGGCGGCAGGTGCCCGATTTGGGATCCCCCATCCCCGACTCGTTGACGGTCTCGGCGGCAGATTTTCAACAGGCTCTGCAACAGGTGAAGCCGGCGGTGCTGCGCTCGGTGGAGATCGAATCCCCACAGGTGAGCTGGGATCAAATTGGCGGTTTGGATCACGCCAAGCAGATTTTGCAAGAGGCCATCGAGGGATCCCTGCTTCACCCTGAGTTGTACGAGCAGGCTCAGGCCCAAGCACCCAAGGGGATCCTCCTGAGCGGGCCGCCCGGCACCGGCAAAACCCTGTTGGCCAAAGCCATCGCTTCCCAGGCTAAGGCCAACTTCATTGCCGTCTCCGGCCCGGAGCTGCTCAGCAAATGGGTGGGATCCTCCGAGCAGGCGGTGCGGGAGCTGTTTGCCCGTGCTCGGCAGTGTGCCCCCTGCGTGATTTTCATCGACGAGATCGATACCCTGGCCCCGGCGCGAGGCAGCTACTCCGGGGATAGTGGGGTCAGCGACCGCGTTCTGGGGCAACTGCTGGCAGAGCTGGACGGGATCCGCCCCAGCCAAGGGGTATTGGTGGTGGCCGCCACCAACCGCAAGGCCAGTTTGGATCCCGCCCTCACCCGGGCCGGCAGGTTGGAGCTGCACTTGAGCGTGGAGCTGCCAGATCGCAACGGGAGACGGGAAATTTTGGCGGTTCACAACCGCAAGCGTCCCCTGGGGCCCGATGTGGATTTGCAAGGGTGGGCTGAGCAAACCGAAGGTTGGAGTGGTGCCGACCTCGCCCTGCTCAGCAACCGCGCCGCCATCGCTGCCATTCGTCGCCACCGGGCCACCTCAGAGTCGGTGGATGCCAAAACCCTGGTCATCCAACAGGAAGACTTCTGTCGGGCCTTTGCCGAGCTGCAGCAGCAACGCCAAGCCGGCTGACCAGGAAAACCGGGTTCGGCGCTCCGCGCTGCTAAAACGAACAAGCCCCGACTTACCGCTACGCGGTTCGCCTTGGCGGGCCGTAGGCCTTAGCAAGCCAGTAGGGCGGCTTTTGCTTTATCGCTACGCGATGCTTTCGCGAACGCCTCTGGTGGCACAGAGCGCTATGATCTTTCTCGAGGCACTGGTGAAAGTCAGTGTATTGCGTCCGGAGCTGAAGTCAGCGACTTTCCCACAGTTGCACCAGTTGGCTTTGGCCTCTGGAGAATTGTATTTCAGAGCCCTCGTCGCCTTTTGGCGCGTGGTGCGCAAGAAAGGTCTGTGGCTCAAACCCACCGGCCTCCTGCGCTGGTTCCCCAACACCTCAGAGAATGAGCTCCATGCCCATAGCGCTGTTCGCCTCTGGCGGCGCGGAGCGCTTGAAAGAATCCCCTGCTTTTAGGGGGGAATGTCAACTCCTCTTCGGCAAATCTCCATGGCCAGGATCAACGACCATTTCCTTAAGCTCAAAGCCGGCTATCTTTTCCCTGAAATTGCCCGACGGGTACAATCCTTTGCCGCCGCCCATCCCGAAGCTCAGATCATCAAAATGGGGATTGGCGATGTCACCGAGCCGCTGCCGGAAGCCTGTCGGACAGCCATGATCCGGGCGGTGGAAGAGATGGGGGAACGGGCCACCTTCCGCGGCTATGGGCCAGAACAAGGCTATGAGTGGCTGCGCCAGGCCATTGCCCAGCACGACTTCCAAGCTCGCAACTGCGATATCGATGCTTCCGAGATCTTCGTCTCCGATGGCTCCAAGTGCGACTGCGGCAACATCCTGGATATCCTCGGCCACGACAACACCATTGCCATCACGGATCCCGTCTATCCGGTTTATGTGGACACCAACGTGATGGCGGGCCATACAGGGCCAGCCAACGAACGCGGCGAATATGAGGGCCTAGTCTATCTGCCCATCACCGCCGAAAATCACTTCACCGCCAGCCTGCCCAGCCAAAAGGTGGATGTGATCTACCTCTGCTTCCCCAATAACCCCACAGGTGCAGTGGCCACGCGGGAGCATCTGCAGAACTGGGTGGACTATGCCCGTGCCCACAACTCCTTGATCCTGTTCGACGCCGCCTACGAAGCTTACATCACCGAGCCTGGGATCCCCCACTCCATCTACGAGATTCCGGGGGCGCGGGAATGCGCTATTGAGTTCCGCTCCTTTTCCAAAACCGCTGGGTTTACCGGCACCCGCTGCGCCTTTACGGTAGTGCCCAAGTCTGTGCGGGGGCAAGCTGCCGATGGATCCTGGGTGGATCTGTGGAGCTTGTGGTATCGCCGCCAATCCACCAAGTTCAACGGGGTGTCCTACATTGTGCAACGAGGGGCAGAGGCAGTTTATTCCGAAGCGGGGCAGGCGCAGGTGCGAGGTCTGGTGCAGTTTTACCTGGAAAATGCCCGCATCATTCGCGAGCAATTGGCCGAGGTGGGGATCCAAGTCTATGGCGGTGTGAATGCCCCCTACGTCTGGGTGAAAACACCCGCTGGGCTGAGCAGTTGGGAGTTTTTCGACAAGCTGTTGCACACCTGCCATGTGGTGGGTACCCCCGGCTCTGGCTTCGGCAGCGCCGGAGAGGGCTATCTGCGCCTGTCAGCTTTCAACAGCCGCGCCAACGTGGAAGAGGCGATGCGCCGCATCGGCAGCGTGTTTGCGGGGGCTGGAGCCGTTGGTTAATTGGGTCTTGACTCTGGGATCAATCCTGAACGGGAACCACCTGCTGGGTTTGGGCAGATCGCTCGGCTGCCTCGGCCACTGCCAGGGCGTGGAGCATGTTTTCGGTATTGATGTAGAGGGGTCTGCCGTGGCGCAGGTGATCCAGCACCATGCGGGTGTCTTGCTCGAAGAGGCCGTGGCGGGATCCCGTCTCTAGAGGGTGGGCGCTGCCGGGCCGCAGCAACGTTGCCTCTTCGCCGTTGATCAATAGGCCCCCCCGTTGACCGTGGAACTCCAGTAGCCGCTGCGAGCACCACAGGGAATCCCCCTTGCCATAGGTCAACACCGCCAGCAACCCACTGGCAAAACTCAGCTGGGCTGTGCAGTAGCAACTGCTGTAGCGGTGGGGCAGATCCGGCCCGTCGTAGCGCAGTTGGCAGCTCACCCGTTCTACCCTGCCCAACAAGTCCACCAAGCGGTGGATGCGAGAAACGGCCCCCATGAGGGGGAAGCCAAACAACTCAGGCCGATAGGTCCAGCGATCGGGGGCGGGGTGGGTGGCGGTGAGAGTGATGTAGCGAACGGCAAACAGCTTGCCCAACCCTTCCAGCTCTTGTTTCAGCAACCGGTGAACGCCGCTAATTAGCTCGATGTGTTCGACGTGCAGCAGCACTTGCCGCTCGGCTGCCAATTGCACCAAGGAACGCGCTTCGGCAGCGCTGAGGGCGAGGGGATATTCCACGACGGTGTGGATCCCTGCCTCCAGAGCAGCACGGGCAATGGCGGCATGATCCCGATTGATGGTGCTGACAAAAACCAGATCCAGCCGCTGCTCGCCCAACAGAGAAGACCAGTCCGAATAGGCGACGGCCCCCAACTCGGCGGCAAAAGCATCGCTCCGGTCGGGAGCTCGACCGGCAACAGCGACAATCTGCACTTGCCCATCTTTGCGCAAGGCCTCGGCCCGTGAGCGAGCTGCGTAGCCGGTGCCGATGATCCCCACCCGCAAGGTTTGTTCCCTCCCCTAGCCTGCCTCTGTCTGTAGCATCACACAGGAGGGATCCTTTGTACCACCCGGCAATCCGGATCTCGCTCCGCCTAGGTTTGCCGGAAAACTCCTGCTGCACCCTTTGATTTTGTGCCTACCTCACAGAGCTGTTCGCCGGTGGGGATCCCATGGGCGTTAGGAAGAAGCTGCTGCTTCAACCTCTTGGGGTTGCGGCGAGGAAAGCGGAAAATGCCGCTCCAACAAAGCCGGGATCCCCTGGGGGGAAACGCCGCTATAACGAGCCTTGTCGGGCATAAACACCACATGGGGGCCCCGTTTGCAATCTTTCATGCAGCCCACCCCCTGCACGCAAATCGAACCAGAGTAGGCGGCCAAGTGGGCGTTCAGGGCTTGCATCACCGCTCCGGCCCCACGCCGATAACAGTCGGATTTCTGGCAGACCAGCACCTTACCTTTGATGTCTGTACCTTTGATATCTCCTTTGATATCTGTGATGTTTGGAGCAACCGGTTCGGAAGCTGCCTCAGCCCCAGAAGCCGAAGACAAACCCCCCGCCCTCTCTCCGAGGGGAACCACCCGGTAAAGCACCCACTTCTCTCGCCCTTTGTGCGGATCCACCTCCCGCTCCCCACAGATCTGCACGGTGTCTCCAGGTTTGAGGGTGCGGTAGAGGGCAGAGCGCAGAGACTTGGGGATCTTGCCGGAAAAAATGTCAGCCCCAGCCTGCCAACGCAGGTACTTGAGCTTGCCATCCTTATCGGGAAGAAATCCCAAAAACTGGCCCTCCGACTCAAACGGGATTCCTTGCTTAGGGAACTTGCTCATCTTGACCCCCAGCCTCTGTGTTGAGCTGCCAACAAACCTCTAGGCCATCCAATAACTCCTGTCGCCGCGCTGTGTGCTGACGGATCACACTGCGCACCTGTAGAACAGCCAATGGAGTACTCGCCTCCACCCGCAGACGACCATCTCCTGTACAAATCGCCGGGATCCCCAATTCCATCAGCCGCCGACCAACGCGCCAGCGCTCGCCCAGAGGAATGTTCAAGAGATAGCCGCGCTCAGAGTCCAGAAAGACGGGGTTCATGGCCGGGATCAGCACCTCAGAGTAAAGAATAGTGAAGAGATGAAACAAATTCTCAATAGCCTTTCAAAAAAAAGCCAGAGGCCGGAAGCTAGGCAGGCTCAAGCCCACCTGTAGACCCTCTGGCTAGACTCTGCCGTTCATCAAGCCAAACACCAGGCTATCGTTGGCCAGGAAGTGATGGAGATGGAAAGCGCGATCCTCTGTTTTCAACAGGATTTGCTCGTAGAGGTAGCGAGTGGCCCGATCCCCAAGGCTCTCCGCCTGGGCTGCCTGTCGCCGCAGCAGATCGATGATGGCCTGCTCTGCCGCCAGGTCGTTCATTAACATTTGCCGCGCCCCAAAAGCTCCATCCGGCTCAGGGGTAAAGCAGCAAAGCTGGGCCAAGGTGGCAAAGCTGGCTACCGGCACACCTCCCAGCCCTTCTAGGCGTTCTCCCAGGTCGTGGACATGCTCCCTCGCCTGCTCGTAGTGATCTTTGAAGAGTTGGTGCAGCGGATAGAACTCAGTGCCTTCTACCACGAAGTGATGCTTCTGGTACTGCAAGTACAGCCCCTGGAAGCTGGCCAGCAGGGCGTTCATCCCCTCGCAAACCGGCTGGGTTATCTCAGTGCCAAGCAAGACAGGATTGTCGCGCACGCTGTTGAAAGACTGGCGCAGGGTTGAAGTTTCGGACATAAAACTCTCCAGCACAAGTTAAAAGGAGCTGTGAATCCTAGAGCGCCCGCCACAACGGGCCTGGGATCCCTGGGTGTTTGCCTCCAAATCTAGCATAGTGCAGAAAATGACTCTTGTGAATAACTCTCAATAAACCCGTTGTTGCGGATCCCGCTGAGCGGGATCAGGGCGCGGACAGATTGGCTCTTGGCTAGGTCAGTCTCCGGTATCGGAAGAAACTTGGCAGTAGGATCCGCCCTGAACTACCTTTGTGGGGCTATCGGCCTTAGGGGAAGAAGCAAGAAGCATGTCTCAGAAAAGCCCATCCTTCTTAGAGAAACTGACTGACCTAACCCGCCAAATTGTTGACCGTGCCCGAGGCATCCCAGAAGCTTCTGAATCTCTCGAGAAGCCAGAAGCCTTTAAGTCTTTCTGGAATTCGGTGTCTCAGATACTACAGAAGGACCTCCTAGAGGCGCAGACAGAGTTGGGCCACTGCAACATCCTGGTCATTGGCAAAAGCGGGGTGGGCAAGAGCACCTTGGTCAATGCAGTGTTTAGAGATGAGCTGGCCCGTACCGGTGTTGGCAGCCCCGTCACCCGCCACATTCGTCAGTATTCCAAGCCAGGTTGCCCAATCACCATCTACGATACACCTGGCATGGAACTAGACGGTGAACAGAATCAGCAAGTTCGCCTGGAGGTTTCCCAGCTTATCGAGGAGCTGCGCTTTAAGGATCCTGAACATCACATCCATGTTGTTTGGTACTGCCTCCACCACGAACTGAAGCGGTTGGAGGAAGTTGAACGCAAATGGCTAAAGGAGTTGGAACTCAAAGACGTTCCCGTCATCTTGGTCTTAACCCAATGCTTGGAATATCCCAATCCTGAAGAGAGCGAGTTTTTCCGGTATTTGCAGCATCAAAATTTGCCTGTCCGCTACATTGTTCCCGTTTTGGCCCGCAACAAGGCGATTAACCGGCAAATTACCATTCCTGCCCACGGGCTGGAGCACCTGATTGGCTGCACGCTAGAGCTTTTGCCGGAAGTGGCTCGCCTTGCCTTTATCCGCCAGCAATTGCTGCGGGTGGATCTCAAAGCCGAGGCTGCCTTTAAGTACGTATCAGGCTATGTGGCCAGTGCAGCGTTTATCGGGGCAGTACCCCTTCCCTTTGCAGATGCCCCTCTGTTGGTTACAGCCCAAGCAGGCATGATTGCCAATATCAGCTTTATTTTTGGCTTCGAGGCTTCCCCTTCTTTTTACTACTCTTTGATAGCCGCTTTGGCAGGCACTACAATTACAACAGCAATCGGGCGAACGATTGTGTCCAACTTGCTGAAGATGATTCCCGGCCCGGGGATTGTAGGCAGCGCTATCCAATCCACTACGGCAGCCACCCTCACTCTCTCTCTGGGCCTGGCCTATATCGAGCTGATGAAGGCCATCGCCCGCGCCAAAATCCAAGGGATCCAGCTATCTCCAGAAGAGATGAAAGATATCTTTATACGCGAGTACCAAAGTTATGTTGCCTCGGGATCCAAAACTCTGAAAGATGACTTTTCATCCTAGCTTTTGCGTAGGTACTGAATCTAGGGCAGGGGAAGGTCGTGGGGTCTCAAACCCAAAGGTGCCATCGACCAGGTAGAGGGGGCGGCCTTTCACTTCTTCAAAAACGCGGCCTAAATACTCGCCAATCACGCCCAAGCTGATCAGCTGGATCCCGCCCAAAAACAAGATCATCACCGCTAAAGAGGCATAGCCAGGTACATCGGAGCCAAAGAGCAAGGTGCGGATGATGAGAAAAAGGCCATACAAAAAGGCTGGAACCGAGATCGCCAACCCTATGTAGCTCCACACCCGCAACGGCCAAGAGCTAAAAGAGGTGATGCCTTCTATGGCTAGGTTCCACAGCCGCCAGTAGTTCCACTGGGTTTTGCCGCGAAAGCGGGGGGCGCGATCGTAAAAAATGGCCGTTTGCCGGTAGCCCACCCAGGCAAAGATCCCTTTCATAAAGCGGGTGCGCTCTCGCAGCTGTTTAACTGCCTCCACCACCTGCCGATCCAGCAGTCGAAAATCCCCCGTATTGCGCGGGATCCGCACCTGGCTGAGTTGATCAATCAACCAATAGAAGCCGTTGGCTGTAAAGCGTTTTAGCCAGCTCTCCCCGCGGCGGCTGCGGCGCACCGCATAAACCACCTGATAGCCCTGCCGCCACTGCTGCAGCATCTCCGGGATCAGCTCCGGCGGATCTTGCAAGTCGGCATCGATGGGAACAACAGCTCGACCAGAGGCGTGATCGAGGCCGGCAGTAAGGGCGATCTCCTTGCCATAGCAACGGGAAAGGTTCACCACTTTGATACGGGGATCCCGACGATGGAAGGCAATGAGCTTTTCCAGCGTGTTGTCTTGGCTGCCATCGTTGACGCAGATAATCTCGTAGGGGATCCCCAGCGGCTCCAAGGTAAGTTGCAGGCGTTCGAACAGGTGTTCCAGGTTGTCCGCCTCATTTTTGCAGGGGACAACAACCGATAATTCAACCAACTCAACCGGGGGCTCAGACAACATCGAGAGGTGTCAGAATCGGGATCCCGTAGTTGGCCATCATTGTGCCATCAGGGGGTGGCCGACATCTCCGCCACAATCGAGCGCAGCTCGTCTTCCGAGATGCGGTAGACCTCGTTGCAGAATTGGCAAACCGCTTCTGCCCCCTTGTCGGTGTGGATCATATCGAGCAACTCGTCCCGCCCCAGCATGCGCAGAGCCCCCTTCACCCGGTCGGAATTGCACTTGCAGTAGAAGCGGATGGTGCGCATTTCCGGCGCAATTTTCAGATCCAAGTCGCCCAGGCAGATTTGCAACAGCTCCCGCAAGCCGCCGCCACCAGCCAACATCGGGCTAAATTCTTCCACTTTGGCCAAACGGGCTTCCATCTCTGGGATCAGACTGGCCGGCGCCCCTGGCATCAGCTGCAACAACACTCCGCCGGCGGCGCGTACCCGCTGTGAGTCGAGATTTACTCCCAGAAGGACTGCCGAGGGAATCTGCTCTGAGGAGGAGAGGTAGTAGGTGATGTCGTCTCCCACCTCTCCCGAAACCAGCTCCACCGCGCTGGTGTAAGGCTGGCCATACCCCAGATCCCGCAGCACATGGAGGTAGCCATAGCGCCCAACGGCTTGGCCCACATCCAACTTGCTCTCGGCAGTGAGAGGAAGCTCAATGGCGGGGTTGCTCACATACCCGCGTACCGTGCCATCCAAGCCGGCATCCACCCAGATGTTGCCCAAGGGGCCATTCCCTTTCAGTTGCAGGTTAATCCGCGCCTGGCGTCGCTTCAAGTTGGCCGCCAGCAACAGGGCTGCGCTCATGGCCCGCCCCAAGGCCACTGTCGCCACATAGGAGAGCTTGTGCCGCTCCCTTGCCTCTTGTACCGCCTGGGTGGCCACCAAGCCCACCACTCGGATTTTGCCTTCTGCCGCCGTGGCCCGGATGAGGTGATCCGGCAGAGATGAGGGCGTACCCTCAGAAATACCTTTCGCTCGCTTCAATCGTTCTGACCCAGAGGCATCCGTCATCGCAACCTCAACGCATGTCTTAAACCAAGCCTGCAGGGATCCCCTGGCGACTCAGCCTTCATTCTAAGTGAGTCTAAGTGAGATTGTAGCCCCTCTCTTGCCGGACTTTGGGGAGGGAACTGCCCTGTCGGGGCGGGAATGGGACTGTCCCTTTTCTGGGAGAGATTTTAAGAAGTGTGAAGATCTGAGATGGCAGACGGCAAGCATATCGGAAAATAGCTTGCGGGTATGCTCGTCATACTCTTTAAAAAATCGACTTGAGGATGGATATCCATGAGTGTTGTTACGAAATCGATTGTGAACGCGGACGCGGAGGCCCGCTACCTCAGCCCGGGGGAACTGGATCGGATCAAGTCCTTTGTTGCCTCGGGTGAGAAGCGGTTGCGCATTGCTCAAGTCTTAACCGAGTCTCGTGAGCGCATCGTCAAACAAGCTGCCGACCAGCTCTTCCAGAAGCGCCCTGACATTGTCTCTCCGGGGGGCAATGCCTACGGGGAAGAGATGACGGCGACTTGCCTGCGGGATATGGACTACTACCTGCGCCTGATCACCTATGGTGTCATTGCCGGCGATGTCACCCCAATCGAAGAGATCGGCCTGGTGGGTGTTCGCGAGATGTACAACTCTTTGGGCACACCCATTCCGGCGGTGGCCGAGAGCATTCGTCAAATGAAGCAGGTGGCCATGGGTCTGCTCTCTCCTGACGATGCGGCTGAAGCCGGCTACTACTTCGACTTTGTGGTGGGGGCAATGAGCTAATCCCTCATTGTTTTTGCCGCACAACCCTTTGCTGTTCGTCGATTTGGATTTAGGAAGCTCATCATGCAAGACGCAATTACTGCTGTAATCAACAGCTACGATGTTCAAGGCAAGTATCTGGACAGCTCGGCCATGGAGAAGTTGAAAGCCTTCTTCGCCACAGGCGAGCTGCGGGTGCGGGCGGCTGCCACCATCGCGGCCAATGCCTCCACCATCGTCAAGGATGCTGCTGCCAAGGCGTTGCTGTACTCCGATCTCACCCGTCCCGGTGGCAACATGTACACCACCCGTCGCTATGCTGCCTGCATCCGCGACATGGACTACTACCTGCGCTACGCCACCTACGCCATGCTGGCCGGGGATCCCTCCATTCTGGACGAGCGGGTGCTGAACGGGCTCAAGGAGACCTACAATTCCCTGGGAGTGCCCATTGGGGCAACCATCCAGGCCATCCAAGCCATGAAAGAGGTAACTGCCGCTCTGGTGGGTGCTGAGGCCGGCAAGGAAATGGGGGTGTACTTCGATTACATCTGCTCTGGCCTGAGCTAACTCCCGGCGTCATTGCCTCAGGGGAGGTGCATTCTTCAACGAGCACGGCGGGCGATTTGCCACAGGGATCTGGTGTGCTAGCTGAAGTACGCGAGCTTTCTGGGGTGAGTCGCCTGTTTTGCTGGTCAAGATAGCCCATTTTGTTGTTGAGCGGGGATCCCATATCATGCGCATGTTCAAGATCACGGCCTGTGTGCCCAGCCAAACCCGAATTCGCACCCAGCGGGAGCTGCAAAATACCTACTTCACCAAGCTGGTGCCCTATGAGAACTGGTTTCGGGAACAGCAGCGCATCCAGAAATCGGGTGGCCGCATCCTGAAGGTGGAGCTGGCCACGGGTAAGCCTGGGATGGACGTAGGACTGCTGTAGTTCCCCTATTCGTTCGTTGCTTTCCCTCGGATACTGAGAAATAGCCCTCTGCAGATCCGGTATGCCCAGCTCTGGAAGCTCTGTTCTTGGGGTTGGGGTAGCGGATCTGGCCGTTTTGTAGGGGTGGGGGTAGATGTTGCCTGATGTGCCGACCCGGTTGGAGCCAATCATCGCTGCCCACAACCTGAGCAAGGTTTACCCGGTGGCCGTCAAGGATCCCGGAGTGGTTGGCACCCTGCGCCACTTTTTTCGCCGCACCTATCGCCACATCCCGGCAGTGCAGTCCGTGAGCTTTCAAGTTCAGCCGGGGGAGATGGTGGGATTTTTGGGGCCCAACGGGGCGGGCAAGACCACTACCCTCAAGATGTTGACTGGTTTGATCTATCCGTCCGGCGGCACGGTGCAAGTGGTGGGTCATGTGCCTTACCGCCGGGAGCCGGCGTTTTTGCGGCAGATCACCCTGGTGATGGGGCAGAAGCAGCAGCTCATTTGGGATCTGCCGGCAATGGACTCTTTGCGCATCAACGCTGCCGTTTACGAGATCCCTGAGAAGGAGTTTCGGGAGCGGGTGGGGGAGCTGGCGGAGCTGCTCGACCTAGAAAGCAAGCTGAAGCAACCAGTGCGCAAGCTTTCCTTGGGGGAGCGGATGAAGGCGGAGCTGTTGGCGGCTCTGTTGCACCGCCCGCAGATCTTGTTTTTGGACGAGCCCACCTTGGGGTTGGATGTCAACGCCCAGGCCGGCGTGCGGCAATTTCTGCGGGATTACAACCGCCGCTATGGAGCAACGGTGCTGTTGACCAGCCATTACATGGCCGATATTACTGCGCTGTGCCAACGGGTGCTGGTCATCAACGCGGGGCAGCTCATGTACGATGGCGACCTCGAGGCATTGCTGGAGCGCTTTGCCCCCTACCGAGAGGTGAGGTTGAAATTGGCTCGCCCTTGCCCTGTTGCCCAACTGCAGCTCTATGGAGAGGTGCGCACGGACGGGGATCCGGGCAGCTGTGAGGCGCGGCTGTGGGTGCAGCGGGAGCAGCTCACCCAAACGGTGGCCAAGCTCTTGGCAGAGCTGGATGTGCTGGATCTAACGGTAACCGACCCGCCCATCGAGGAAGTGATCGGGCGGGTGTTTGCGGATGGGATCCCTTCGGCCAGCCCATAGGGTCATTTGCAACAGGGTTAGGTTGAGCGTGGGCTCCCTTCTTCCCCAAGAGGAGAGGGGCTGGGGGTGAGGGTCAGCAGCGAAGGATCCCAGCTTTGTTGGAAACGACTGGGATTCCCTAACCCTTCCCTCAGATCTTCTGGGCAGCAGCCTCGCGCTGGTCAGCCGTCGAGCGTGCCGCGTGCAGCGCAGAGTAGAGCTTGTTGAGGGCATTCATGTAGGCTTGGGCCGAAGCGACGATGATGTCGGTGTTGGCGGCATGGCCGGAAAAGATGCGGTCTTCGTGGCGCAGGCGGATGGTGACTTCCCCAATGGCGTCGATGCCGGCAGTAACCGATTGGACAGAAAACTCGATTAACTTGTTGGGGATATTGACAATGCGGTTGATGGCCTTGTACACCGCATCCACCGGGCCTGTGCCCACGGCAGCGTCCACCCGCTCTTCCCCTTCCGGGGTTACCAGGCGCACCGTGGCGGTGGGAGCCTCTCGATTGCCACACACCACTTGCACATGCTCCAGGCGGTAGAGTTCGGGCACCGGGCGAGTTTCGTCGTTAACAATCGCTTCCAGATCCAGGTCGGAGATTTCTTTTTTCTTGTCAGCCAGCTCTTTGAAGCGCAAGAAGGCCTTGTTCAGATCCTGCTCTGACAGCTCGAACCCCAGTTCTTTGAGGCGGGTGCGAAAGGCGTTGCGGCCCGAGTGCTTGCCCAACACCAAGGTGCTCGATTGCAGGCCGATGGTCTGGGCATCCATGATCTCATAGGTCTGGCGGTTCTTCAACATGCCGTCCTGGTGGATGCCAGATTCGTGGGCAAAGGCGTTGGAGCCGACGATAGCCTTGTTGGGCTGCACCAACATGCCAGTGAGGTTGGAGACGAGGCGCGAGGTGCGATAGATCTCCTGAGTTTTGATGTGGGTGAGGGGCTTCTCGGAGTCCACCGGCAGGCCGAAGTAGGGGTTGAAGTAGCTGCGCCGCACATGCAGGGCCATCACCAACTCTTCCAGGGCTGTGTTGCCGGCCCGCTCACCAATGCCGTTGACCGTCACTTCCACCTGACGGGCGCCCTGCTTAATCGCTTCCAAGAAGTTGGCCACCGAAACCCCCAGATCGTCGTGGCCATGCACGGAAAGGATCGCTTGCTTAATGTTGGGCACATTTTCGCGGATGCCCTTGATCAGTTGGCCAAACTCCTCCGGCATGACATAGCCGACGGTATCGGGGATGTTGATGGTTGTAGCCCCCGCCCGAATGGCCGCCTCGATGACCTGGTATAGGAACTCGGGATCGGAGCGGGTGGCGTCCATCATGGAGAACTCCACATCGTCCACGAAGGACTTGGCGTAGGCCACCATCTCCTCGGCAATTTGCAGCACCTCAGCGCGGGTTTTGCGCAACTGATACTTCAGGTGAATGTCGGAGGTGGAGATGAAGGTGTGGATGCGGGGCTTGGCAGCGGGCTTTAGGGCTGCAGCGGCTGCCTCAATGTCCGGCTTGAGGGCGCGGGCCAGGCTGCAAATCACGGGGCCATCGGGGGTTCCCACCTGCTCGGCCACTTTCTGCACAGCCTCGAAGTCACCGGGGCTGGCATAGGCAAACCCCGCTTCGATGATATCGACGCCCAGCCGGGTCAACTGCCGGGCAATGGCCAGCTTTTCTTCGGTGTTGAGGGTGGCGCCGGGGCACTGCTCCCCGTCTCGCAGGGTGGTGTCGAAAATGAGTACATGATCCAAAGCTTGGCCATCAAACCCGGCGACCGCGGCAGCATCCATAACGGTTACTGGGATAACGAAACACTACCTCATTATTCTGACATTAACTGGCAGGGGTTCTAGCCTTGTTTGGGGAAGATTTGGGTGGGCTCTGTTGAGACGTCATTGGGCTTGGGTCTTGCAACCTTTCCCCTGGGATCCCCAGCGGCGGCAGGAGATGGGGGAAGGCAGATCCCGAAGGCGCAGGCGAGCAGTTGTTCATACTCTTTCTCATCCCTGAGAGGGCGTTCCCGGCGGCCTTCTGGGGTGGTCTCGATCCACTTGAAAGAGCCATTGGCGCGGGCGGTGAGGGTGACCCGTCCGGTCGGAGTGGCCAGGGTGCAAAGGCGCAGCCGGGTAAACATCGATTCTGGCGAAGTTTGGTGAAAGTGGCACATGGGCTCGAACTCCTGCAGGGAGCGTGGGATCCGATCCAGAAGAAATAGAGTTTTCCAGGTGCGATCCGGCTGTTCCTGCTGAACGAGCCAATAACGGCAAGCAGTGGGATCCCCTGGCCAAGGGGTGAGGCGGTAGCGTCCTTCAGCCTGGGCTTGAATCCCGGGATCCCCCAGCCGCAACGGCTCGCGAAAGGCCTCCCCATACCCCACATCTGCCAGCCAGGCTTCATCGCCGATGTTCACCTGCACAGCCAAGTGGTCGCACTCAGGTCCAAAGCGGACATCGGACTCCGTCGGAGTAGCGCAAACGGCGCGGCTCACCTGTCCTGAGAGCAGGTGTACCGAAAACCCCATTCCCTGCAAGGCAGCGGCCAGCAGGCTGTTCAGCTCAAAGCAAAAGCCGCCCCGCCGCTCTCGGACGATTTTTTGGAACAAGAAATCCCGCTCCAGGCGAATGGCACGACCCCGATGAATGTCCAGATTTTCAAACGGCACCCGCAGCAGGTGGGCTCGGTGGATCTGGCGGAGGGTTTGCAGGGTGGGCTGGGTGGGGCCAACGTAGCCGATCCGATCCAAGTAGGCCCTGATTTGGGAGGGGGTCAGTGGCTCTAGCATCAGCACAGAAGCCGGTTGGCTGCCAAGCAAGCTTTTGGCCTACCCTAGCCTTGCCCCGGATCCCCGGCCAGAGCTAAAAGAACAGTTTTGTTTGGGCGACGCCCCAACCCCTCACCGGGATCTAGGAGGCGGGTATTTTTTCGCTTCTCCAGAGCCGATTTTTCTGGGGTTGTAGGGATCCCTGATGAGTAGGAGATGGGCAGAGGATTCTGGTGGACGGCCAGGCCCAAGCTTGCCCAAGATGGTTTACAAGACCGTCCAAAGCAGGTGGGAGCGCTACCGATGGCTGCTGCCCAAAATTTGCCCTCCGATGAGCTTTTTCCCATCACGCTGAAGCTCTTTGCCGTCTATCAAGAAGTAATCGGACAAACCGAGATGCGCCTGCAGGTGAGCCCTGGTACCACCGTCGGGCAGCTGTGCGATCAACTGATCCAGCGCTACCCCAGCTTGGCTCCTTGGCGCTCCCAAACCCGTTTCGGTCTCAACCTCAATTTTGTAGCTGCCGACACCCACCTATCGGCGGAAGACGAAGTCGTCCTGATCCCTCCGGTCAGCGGGGGCTGAAAAGGCACAGAAGGAGAATGCTACGATAGCGGCAAGAAAAAAAGAAGGCGAAGCGTTACATGGCAGAATACACTCGGTCGATTTCCTTTTATGGGCGGGAAATTGACATCAATATTGGGCTGATGGCCCCCCAGGCAGGGTGTGGGGTTTGGCTGACTTCGGGCGAAACCTCGATTCTGGTTACCGCCACACGGCAGCCAGGCCGGCCTGGCGTTGATTTTATGCCCTTGTTGGTCGATTACGAAGAGCGCCTCTACGCAGCGGGGCGGATCCCAGGGGGATATCTGCGGCGAGAAGGCCGGCCACCGGAACGGGCCACTTTGATCTCTCGCTTAATAGACCGACCCATTCGTCCGTTGTTCCCGGAATGGCTGCGGGATGATGTGCAGGTGGTGGCCACCACCCTCTCGGTGGACGATACGGTGCCGCCCGATGTGTTGTGTATTTTGGGAGCCTCGTTAGCCATTCACGGCGCTCGCATCCCCTTCAATGGCCCCGTGGCGGCGGTGCGGGTGGGCTTGGTCAAGGATGAATTTATCCTCAACCCCACCTATGCCGAAATTGAGGCGGGCGATCTGGATCTGGTGGTGGCCGGCTGTGCCGATGGCGTGATCATGGTGGAAGCCGGGGCCAACCAACTGCCGGAAAAGGATGTGGTGGAGGCCATCGAGTTTGGTTTCGAGGCCATCCAGGAGCTGCTCAAAGCCCAACAGCAAGTCCTGGCGGATCTCAACATCACCCCGGTAGAGCTGCCCCCTCCCCCCAAAAACGAGGAGCTGATTGCCTTTGTAGAAGAGCAGGCTCAGGAGGGCATTCGCTCCATTCTCAGGCAGTTTTTGGACAAGACCAGCCGGGAACAGCAACTGGAGGAGCTCAAGGCCAAGCTGGAGGCCCAAATCCAGGAACGGCCAGAGGGGGATCCCTTGCGGCTCTATCTTCTGGAAAATCCCAAGGAGTTGGACAACCAGTTCAAGGCTCTGCTCAAGAAGCTGATGCGCCAGCAAATCCTGCAAGAGGGGGTGCGGGTGGATGGGCGCAAGCTGGACGAGGTGCGACCGGTCTCTTGCCGGGTGGGTTTGATCCCAAGGGTGCACGGCAGTGCCCTGTTCAATCGCGGCCTCACCCAAGTCCTTTCCATTACCACCCTCGGCACCCCCGGCGATGCCCAGGAGCTGGACGACTTGCACCCGGTGGATGAGAAGCGCTACATGCACCACTACAATTTTCCGGGCTTTTCAGTGGGAGAAACGCGGCCTTCACGCTCCCCGGGGCGGCGGGAGATTGGTCATGGGGCGCTGGCGGAGCGGGCCTTGGTGCCGGTGCTGCCCAAGGAAGAGGAGTTTCCCTATGTGGTGAGGGTGGTCTCGGAAGTGCTCTCCTCCAACGGCTCCACCTCGATGGGATCCGTCTGTGGCTCCACTCTTTCCCTAATGGATGCTGGGGTGCCGATCAAAGCGCCGGTCAGCGGGGTGGCCATGGGTCTTATCAAGGAGGGGGACGAGGTGCGCATCCTCACCGACATCCAGGGGATCGAGGACTTTCTGGGCGACATGGACTTCAAGGTGGCCGGTACGCGGGCGGGGATCACTGCTTTGCAAATGGACATGAAAATCACCGGCATCACCGTTGACGTGGTGGAGCAGGCCATTCGGCAAGCCAAGGCCGGGCGCGAGTTCATCCTCGACAAGATGCTGGAGACCATTGCCGCCCCTCGACCCCAGTTGGCCAAAACAGCTCCCCGTCTGCTCACGTTCAAGGTGGATCCCGAGGATATCGGCAAGATCATCGGCCCCGGTGGCAAGACCGTGCGCGGCATCACCGAAGCGACGGGGGCCAAGGTGGACATCAGCGACGATGGCACGATCACCGTGTCTTCCTCGGTGGGCGGCCAGGCGGAGGCGGCGCGGGCGATGATCGAAAATCTGGTGCGGCGGGTGGAAGAGGGGCAGGTGTATTTGGGCAAGGTGACCCGCATCATCCCCATCGGCGCTTTTGTGGAGTTTTTGCCCGGCAAAGAAGGCATGATCCACATTTCGCAACTGGCGGAGTACCGCGTCGGCAGGGTGGAAGATGAGGTGGCTGTGGAGGATGAGGTGGTGGTCAAGGTGCGCAGCATCGATCACAAAGGCCGCATCAACCTCACTCGCCTCGGCATTAGCCCTGAGGAAGCAGCGCGGGTGCGCAACCATCACCACTGAGGCTGCGGTTTTCCCCCAGCAACGGGGGGGCCAGGGATCCCCTCGACAGCCGCCGGCAGCGGCCAAAATGGCAGAGAAAACTCCATCGCGACAGCGGTGCGGAGCGCTTTTTAGCTGGCTCGCGTCTGCACTGCCGTTCGTGTGGTCGCGTCAGCGGTGCAAAGCCCTTTGCAATATGCCGGATCCCGTCCCTCCCTTTCTCGTTGGCCAAGGCTATACTTCTCCAGCTCGACTGTCCCCCTCCCGGCGGCGGCTGGGCTGGGCGTTGGCTTGGGGCTTGGGTTGGGCTGCTCTGCTTAACCTTTCTGCTCAGCATCCTTTGTTGGTGCGGATGGAGAGCGACGCCCAGGAGTGGCTGTACGCTTGGCGTGGCCCTCAGCAGCCTTCTCCCGAGGTGGTGATCGTCGGCATTGATGGTCGTATAGGACTCGATCGCGACAGCGGTGCGGAGCACGTTCCCGCTAACGGGAACAGCGGACAGGGGGAAAGCAATGGCCGCACCAGTGGTGCAGAGCACCTTGGCCAACATCAAGTTGACTTCCTTCTGGAACGGGCCAACTACGCCGGCCTGACGTTGCGTCTACTGGAAGAAGCTGAGGCCAGGGTGGTGGTGCTAAACCTGCCCAGCAGCTTTGTGGTACCTCAAAACCTGGGCAACGAGAACTTAGATGCCCCTCTGCGTCAGGTGGTACAGCGCTACCCAGATCGCTTGGTCCTGGCCACCCGCAGCAGCGAGAGCTTTGGCCGCTCCGAGATTAACATCTACAACCATTTTCTGCCCTTCTCTTCTCTGCGGCTGGAGTACCTGGTGCCGCCAGAGCATGTGCAGGGGGTGGTGCAACATCGGGTAGACAGTGCTGGGATCCTGCGCCAGGCCCAGTTGCGGGGGCTCTACCTGCGCCGCGACAGCCAAGAGGAGCAGATGTTCGCCTCGGTCGAGGCTCTGGCTTTTGCCAAATACGACCCGGAGCGGGCCAGCCGCTGGTTTCGCGAGCGGGGGTTGCAGCCGATCCAATTCAACCCCCTCGGATCCCAGCACGGGATCCCCATTATCCCCATCGAACAGGTTTGCCCTCCGGCTGTTCCACAAGCAGGATCCGGGTCTGTTGCCCCGATGATCAACCCCAGCCAAGCCTGCCGCGGCCAAGAAGGGATCCCTCCCCTTGACCCCGAAGTTGCCGACCAATTGCGGGACAAAATTGTCCTGGTGGGTTTTGTGGGCGGCTACCCCGAAACCTTCCCAGTGCGGACTGCGGATGGATCCCAGATTGCGGCGGTGGAGCTGCAGGCGCAAGTCCTCTCCAGCCTGCTCACCGGGGAGGTCTACCAATCCGTGCCGGGGGGGGTGGCGGTTGCGGTGGTCTTGCTGCTGGGAGTGGGAACGGGACTGCTTTTGGTGCTTTATCGTCCCCCCCTACGTTCGCGTCAGCGGTGCGGAGCACTTTTGAGCCATTGGGGCTGGAAGCAACAGCAGTTTCTCCTGCGACCCATGGTAGGGCTTGCCGTTTACGAAGGGTGGGCTGTGGCCCAGTTTCTGCTGTGGCGTTGGGTTTGGCCTCTCGTCTTGCCAGCCTTGGCCAGTGGGCTAACGGGGGTAAGCCTGCTGCTCACTTTGATCATTGTGGAGAATCAGGAGCGGCTCTTGGCCCAACAGCAGGAATTGGAGCGTCTGCGTCGGGCCGAACAGGAGGCAGCTATCGACCAAGCCCGCAAGTTGCTTTACCGGGTAGCCACCGACATTCACGATCGGGAGCTGCAGGAGTTGAAGGTGGTGATGGACGACTTGGAGAGCTTGCAATGGCAGCAGCAGCAAGGCAGGTCGCCCGACCCCGCCGTCTACGATCACCTGCTCGAACAACTGGAGAGGATCGGACGCGGGATCCGGAATCAGCTCAACGATGTGCGCACCCTAGCCGCCAAGCTGCGCATCTCCCCCAGCTTGCGAGAGGGGTTGCATCGCGGCATCGAGATCTATCTGGACGAGCTGATCCAAGCGGGCAGCCTGACGCTGTCTGTGGAGCGCCAACTGCAACCTCTGCAGGAGCCCAACACCGGCGAGTGGTTTGATCAGCGAGAAGACATCTTGCGCTTCTTGCGAGAGGCCATCGGCAATGTCATCGCCCACGTGCAACCCCCCAAAGGCAATGCTTCCTTTGTCAGAGTGTCGCTGGCCCAAACGAATCGCCACTGCTGCCTTTCTGTGGTCAATGACGGCATCGAGTACGCTCCCGGCCTCAGCGGCGGCTACGGCAGCAAGGCCATGAACACCATCGCCCGCTATCTACCCAAGGGATCCTGGCATCGCACCCGCACCCCAGAAGGCCATACCCATGTCGAGCTGCACTGGGAGATGCCGCTCTGAAAGACCTACACAGCACTGAACAGAACAGATTTTTGCTCAGCGCTGTTGCTTTCTTCCTGCTTCAGCAACCCTTGACTAGCGGTAGGTTTTAGACCTACCACCCCGCCAGAGGAGTCTCCACAGGCGTTAGTTCCCCCAGAGCTTGGGGTACATTTCAAACGGTAGCTGGGGTCTAGAAACATAAACCTAACCACCCGCTCTCTGCACACTCGCACAACTGCCTAGCGTTTGCACATCAGGTTGTAGAGAACTGTGCAGCAAAGTGAGGACTCCGTCCCACTATCGCGAACAGTCAATCGGCGATTAGAGACAGCCCTCTTCCTAGGAAGCGTTCTTTGGCTTATCGGCCCAGGGATTGCAGCCAGCCGAGCAGGGTGGTACCGGACAGAGCTTCAAACAGGATCAGGGCAACAAAGCCGATCATTGCCAAACGCCCGTTCAAGCGCTCTGCATATTCGGTGAAGCCCACGCGGGGGGTGCTGTCCACATACATTTCCGGCTCGATGGCGTAGTTGTTCAGCCGACCACCTTCTTCGACGACAACGGAGCGATATCGGGTCATAGGGTTCTCCTTGTGCTTTCTTCACCAGCGTAGCTCGCTTTGCATAGGATTGTAAAGTTTTATTTACAACGTTGTTGACGCCCAATGTTCCGAGCTGCCGGGCAGAGTTCAACCAGGCCAGGAACAGCCTGTAAGCAGGGTTGTGGCTCTTGTCCCAGTACAGGGGAGCTGATAATAGCAAGGGGACTGGAGGACAACCATGTCGGTGCTGGAACAGTTAAATATGCTGCTGGATGGCCAGCCGGTGGCCAGCTTGGCGGTGCTGGAGCAGGGATCCCCGGCGGTGTCGTTGGTGCCTTTTGTGGTGCAGCGGGATCCCTTGCGCTTTGCCATTGTCATCAGCGATCTTTCTGGCCACACCCAGGCTTTGCGGGCAGATCCCCGTGCCAGCCTGCTCATCCACGAGCCGCCCACCCCAGGGGATCCCCGCAGTAACCATGCCCTGTCGCGGGTGATGGTGAGCGGAGAAGCCCAGTTTCTCAGCCGCGAGGAGGCGCAGGCGCAGGGGTTTGAAGCCCTCTACCGCGCCAAGTACGAGATTGCCGAGATGATCCTGGGCTTGGCGGATTTTCACTTCTGTCAGATCATCCCCAAAGCTGGCAGCTTCATCCAGGGGTTTGGCCAGGCATTCCGGCTGAGCGGCCCCAACCTGGATCGACTGGAGCACCTCGGTCGGGCGTAGGTACGAGGATTCCAAGGGCAGCCCATGCCATTCCCCAGCACGGGGAAGCTCCTGCTGCGCCACTTCCTAGCTCTCCTCTTGCAGGGGGGGTGAGGGGATCCCGGCGGAACGAACTCCTTTTTCAGGTTTTTTGGTGGGATCCCGGATCCAATCCAAAAGCAGCGGGTTGACCAGCTCGGGGGCTTCATCCTGGGGGCAATGGCCAACCCCCGGCAACGGGATGAACCCCACCACGCAAGGAAACTGTGCCAGGGCCCGCCCCAGAGCAATGGGTTCCCAGGGATCCGCTTCCCCCCACAAGATCAAGACGGGACAGGTGAGCTGAGGCAAGAGATCTTCAGCCAAAGGCCCCTGAGAGTAGCGCACAAAGGCCAAAAAGACCTCTGCCGCCCCCGGCTCCAAAGCGGGTTTGAGCAAAAGCTGGATCAGCTCCTCGGTAACCGCTTCTTTGCGCCCGTAGGCTTGGAGGAGGATATTGCGAATGGCCCTAGCCTGGGCCACCTGAGCAAAGAAGAAACGACCAAAGGGGGGCCACCCCAGCAGGGATTGCAGCAAAGGGGTAAACTGGCGGCGCAGCCAGGAGACCTGGCCCCGTTTCCGCTCGTGCAATAGCCGCAGCGAGGGATCCAACATCGCTACCCCTAAAACCTGGGCTGGATCCAGAACCGCCGCCTGCAAAGCCACAATGCAGCCAATCGAGTTGCCCACCAGATAGACTGGCTGGCCCACCACCTCTCGGACAAAGTCTGCCACCAGGGATCCCCAGGTCTCGAAGGTGTAGGGCAAAGGGGATCCCGGCAGAGGCTTGGCGGATCCCCCAAACCCCAACAAATCAATCGCATACACCTGACAGTGCTGCCCCAGCTCCGGCAAATTTTTCCGCCAATGGTCGCTGCTGGCCCCAAAGCCATGGATGAGCAACACGGCTGGGCCTGTGGATCCCGACTGTTGGTAGCGAATGGGCTGGTCACGCCAGAGCCAGCGATGCTCTGTGTTCGCGTTGGCGCTGCATGGCAACATGGGGGTGCAGTGTAGGTTTGAGTCAGCGTTGCGATCCTAACCGTTCGCGACAGCGGGACAAAGTCCTTGTGATCGGGGCAACTGAGAGTACTGGCGGAGGGTGGCCCCCTTCCACCCGTTGGCGCACTTGAATCGAGGAACAAGGATCGGCCTTCCTCTGAGTTGGGTGATCCCAAGGGGCACCACCAAGCGGCTACAACATCCCATCTCAAGCTTCCGGGAGAAAGTGGGGAATACTGGCAGTTGAGGGTTTTGCGGTGGGTCGGCTTTGGTTTGGCTAGTTGGCCTCAGCTTGTTTGGTAGCGCTTTTTGCCTCTTCTGGGGACAGTTGTTGGTGGGCAAGTTGCTGCTGCCGCTGTGGGGGGGATCCCCCCTGGTGTGGAATACCTGCCTGGCCTTTTTTCAGGCCACCCTGCTTTTGGGCTACCTGTGGGCAGACCGGCTGGGGCGCGGCCTCAATCCCAGGATGGGGGTGCTGATCCACGGGATCTTGCTGCTGGTCGGGCTGAGGCTTCTGCCCTTTCAGCTGGGGATCCCCGGCCAACCGGAAGGATGGTGGCCCCCTCTCGCTCTGTTGGCAAACTTGACTTTGGGAGCTGGGGTGCCGCTGTTTCTCCTGTCGGCGACGACGCCGTTGCTGCAACGGGGGTTGGCGGCAAGAGGGGTCGCGGGGCAACGGGAGGCTTTGGATCCCTATTTTCTCTATGTGGCCAGCAATGCCGGCAGCTTGGGCGGGCTGCTGGGGTACCCGCTGGTGTTGGAGCCTCGTCTGTCTTTGGCTTGGCAAACTCTCCTGTGGACGGGATCCTACGCGCTGGTGGCAGCCCTGGTGCTGCTAAGCGGGGTGGGTCTGCTGCTCAGTCGCAACAGCGTTGCGGAGCAACAAGAACGCGGGGCAGATTCCCAGGGATCCGGCGCTGCTCCGGGGGATTTGACTGTTTCCTGGCGAGAGCGTTGGCGCTGGGCGGGTCTGGCTTTTTTGCCGGCGGGCCTGTTGGTGGCGGTCACCACCTTGTTGACCACCGACGTGGCGGCAGTGCCCCTGTTGTGGGCCATTCCTCTGGGGATCTATCTGCTGACACTCATGCTGGCTTTCGGGGGGATCCACCCCAATAAGGGGGTTTTGGGAACGACAGCTCTTCTGGCCTGCGGGGCGGTGGGGACACAGGTCTTGGGCTGGGTGAGGCCGGGTTTTTTGCTTTTGCCGCTGCATCTGACCACCTTTGGGCTGGTGAGCTGGGGCTGCCACAGCCGGTTGGCTTGCCGTCGCCCGCCGGTGGAGCAGTTGACGCAGTTTTACCTGTGGCTGGCTTTGGGGGGGAGTTTGGGGGGAATGTTCTCTGCCCTCTTGGCACCGCAGGTGTTTGAGACGGTGCTGGAATATCCCCTGTTGCTGGGGATGTCGCTGGCCGTGCTAGGGGCGCAGGGGGGGCGGGTGGGCCTGTGGCTGGGGCTGGGGCTGCTCCTGCCTTTGCTGCTGTTGCACTTTCAACCGCAGGCGTTGCTGCAGGTGGGCGCTGGGGTGGGTTTGGCGTTGGGCTGGGCGGTGCTGGCGCTGTTGGTGTCAGGGGAGAGCCGTTCACAGCAGCAGAGCGGAGCCCCTGGCTGGCAGGCCAAGGTCGGTTGGGTGGGAGCAATGGCGGGGTTGGTTGTGCTGCTGGGGCAACCCTGGCTGCAGCCGGGACTGCAGGTGATCCACAGCGAGCGCAGCGCCTTCGGCCTCAACCGGATCGTGGAATACCAAACTGAGCAGGGATCCTTCCGCAGCCTTCTGCACGGCACCACTCTACACGGCAGCCAAAACTTGGACCCGGAAAAAGCGCTGGAGCCGCTGACCTATTTTTCTCGGTCTGGGCCGGTTGGGCAGGTGTTTGCGGCGTTCAGAGCCCAGACTGTGGATCCCACGCCCGCCATTGCGGTGTTGGGGCTGGGGATCGGCACGTTGGCCGCCTATGCCGAGCCAGGGGATGAGTGGACGTTTTTCGAGTTGGATCCCACCGTGGCCGATTGGGCGGGGCGCTATTTTTCCTATCTCCGGTGGGCCCAGACGCGGGCGCGGGTGCAGGTCATCCTCGGTGATGCCCGGCTCAGCCTCAAGGGGATCCCAGAGGGCAGCTATGACCTGATGGTGATGGACGCCTTCAGCTCTGACGCAGTGCCGGTGCATTTGCTCACGCAAGAGGCTTTGGCCCTCTACCTCAGCAAGCTCAAGCCCCACGGCTGGCTGCTCTTCAACATCACCAACCGCCACCTCGACCTGGCCCCGCTGTTGGCTGGCCTGGCCGGATCCCTGCAGCTCCACGCTTGGCACCAAGCCCATCGGGATCTCTCCCCTGAGCAACGACAGGCGGGGCTGGCCCCTTCCCACTGGGTGCTGTTATCGCTACGCGACGCTAAGGCTACGCCCATTGAGCGAACGGCGACCGTGTTAGCGGAGCGGAGTCCTTTGGCCAAAAACCCTAAAGCCATGCAGGAACCGGATCCCTGGCAGCCCCTTTTGCCCCAAGCCGGGGATCCCGTCTGGCGGGATGACTTTTCCAACCTGCTGCAGGTGATCCGCTGGCCTTGGATCCCTTTGCCGAGAGGTATCCAGATCCCCAGTTCTGGATAGGAATCCGGCTGTTATCGCTATGCAACGCTTCGGCGAATGCATTAGGGTTGGGGAGCAGAAAAGTTAAAGAAATCTTTACAACTCGGAGTTGGTATGAGTTATGATTGTTTGCAACGTAACTAATGTCTGCTCAGGAACCCGGCTCATGTCTCCTCTGCAAGCCCTTACTGTCGATCCTCAAACCACCATGGCTGAAGCCTCTGAGGCCCGTTTCGTGGCAATCGGGGGCAGCCTGCGGCCCAATTCCTTAACGTACCAGGCGCTGGAGGTGGCGCGGCGCGAGTTTGAGAAGTTGGGGACCCCGTTGCACATCCTCGATCTGCGGCAGATGAAGTTGCCCTTTGTGGATGGCTCGGAGTCCTATGCGGATTATCCCGATGTGGCAGTCCTACGAGCAACCATGAAGCGGGCGGATGGGATCATCCTAGCCAGCCCGGAGTACCACGGCGGCATCAGCGGCAGCCTGAAAAATGCACTGGATCTGTTGAGTTTTGAGCAACTGGAGGGTAAGGTCTTTGGGTTAATCAGCGTTTTGGGCGGCGAGAGCAACAGCAATACCCTGAACCAGATGCGCTTGATTGTGCGTTGGGTGCATGGCTGGGTGATCCCAGAGCAAATCGCCATCGGTCGGGCTTGGAACGCTTTTGACGAGCAAGGCAATCTCAAAGACGAGAAGCTACAACAGCGCTTTCAACACTTTGTCCAGAGCTTGGTGACCCATACTCACAAGCTGCGCGGGATCCCAGTTGTGAAGCCTTCCCACAATTAACCCCAAATTAATTACTTAATCACTTACCAAAAAACTGGGTCTAAAGCCCCGCGCTTTAGGGCGGCTGTGTGCTATGCTGCCCGCAGCGGCAGGGTAATCAACCGCTCTATTCGCGTAAGCGGGCCGTAGGCCTTAAGCCCAACAGTCTCACGACTGGATGCAACCTCAATAGGTTTTTTAGTTGTTGTTCGCAACGGTACCTAAGGGCATAAGGATTCTGTCCCGCTGGCGCGAGAGGAAACCGCCCTGCGCTTGCATCAGTGGCGCGTAGCGCTTGGGGGAACGCCTGGGGAGATGAGCACCGCTGTTGTGGAGGGGCAACCCAACACGGCAAGTTGTCGCAGAACCAGGAACCGGAATCCCCTGCCTTTAGGCGGGGGAGCATGTCAAAGACTTCGGCTGCCCCTATTGCTACCCAGCCTTTCATCTGGGGGCTATAGTTGTTTCAAACAGCAACAAGTCCGGGCTCGCTTCTCCTCGCTTTTTTGTGTCAGTGTTGCCCAGTAACAAGGAAGCAGGGAGACGAGAAGGCTCATAACAGAGACGAGCTGAAGTCTGGCTGATACGGCATTGGCTTGCAGAGGAACCTGCGGAATAGATCCACACAGGTATGGTTCAGTCTGTTCCCCCTTATTCTTCGGATAGAGCTGGGTCAATATCTCCCCTGGTGGCCCTGCAAGCGACATTGCAACAGATGCGAGAGCAAACGGATGCCAATGGGCTGATTCAGCTCACCCTCGACTATGTCGGGGCGGTGTTTGGGGCGCCGCTGGTCTGGCTGGCCTTTTACGATTATCAAAATCATCAGTTGGTGGGCCAGGGGGGAGTGACCCTTCTTGAGGATCAAACCCTACTGCGAGCGGTGCATCCTCTACAGCCGGGGGAGATCCTGGAGCAGGTGGTGATCGAGCAGCGACCGATCAGCCTGCCTGACCTCTCTCAGGAGCCGCGCATGGGCATTTGGCAGCGGGAGGCCAGGCGACTGGGCGGGATCCAGGGCTGTTTCATTTATCCCTTCTCGGCCTACGGCCCGCTGTCGCGAACGGCAGTGGGACGGCGGCGCTGCTTGGGGATCCTGATGCTGGGATCCCAAATGTGGGGGGTTACCACCCGTGAGGACGAAAAGGCTCTCTTGGGAATTTTGCTGGGGCAGTTGGCAGCCTCTCTGCAGGAGTTGGAAAACGCTTGGCAGCAGCAGACCGAAAAGCGCCTTGAGGATCCGCTCCTGAGGTTGGGAACGGCGATGCGCCAGGTGGGATCCCTGCAGGAACGGGTCAGCCTGGTGAGGCAGGAGTTACAGTCTTTTCTGGGCGCTGTCCACATTCAGGTGTATTGGCACGAGCGCAGCCAGGGTCAGTTCGTTCCCCACGGGAGCGTCCCCAAAGCTGTTCGCGACAGCGGGGCGGAGAAAGTCGGAGCAGGGCCGACAGGAGAGGTCAGCCTTTCGCTGCGGGAATTGGGGGACATGTACTACACCCTCGCCGATGGCCAGGTGGTGGTGGGCGGCACAGGGACGACTCGCTCTGAGGTTCCCCCCAAGCTGATGCAGCAGTTGCGAGCCCAGGCTGTTTTGGCAGCCCCGATTTTGCTGGAGAAGGATCTGCTGGGGTTTATCTGGGTGCAATCCGATGTGCCCCGTACCTGGCAAGCCGCTGAGCGACAGTTGGTGGCCGCTGCCGCCAATGGGTTGGCCCTGGCCAGCCCTCTGGAAAATCTGGATCGCCGCATTCGCCAGTTGGCCGATGACCAAGAGTTTGTGCAGCAGGTGGGCCGCTCGCTTTACAACCCGGCGGAGCTGCAACAGGCTCTCCAGCAAGCCGTTGTCGGCCTGGCCCAGCGCCTGAAAGTCGGTGCAGTGGCCGTGTTGACGGTGGATCCCGACAGCCCCATCCCCCGCCTCTTCTACGAGTACCGCAGCGTCGCGGAGCAACAGGGCAAGCAGACTTTGCCGCAGCAGTTCAGCCCTCTGAGCGACCAGGACTGGCAGGATCTCATGCGCAGCGAGGTGGTGGTGGCAGAAAACTACGACCAAGATCTGCGCCTGCTCTCTTGGCGGCAGGAACTGGCAGGAGTTCGTTCCCTGATGCTGACCCATACCGGGGCCAACACACCCGTGGAAGGGCTGCTCTTGGTGTTGCATCCCCAGCTACGGGCCTGGAGCCGGGAAGAGCGGCAACTGCTGCGGGGGATTGCCCAACAGGTGGGGGTGATCCTGCGGCAAATTCGGTCAGAACAACGCCGGCAACGACAAGAGCAATTGCTCAAGGGCCTGATCGCCACTTGTTCAACCTTGCCAAACTTGGCCACCTTGTCAGATCTGTACACCACCACCGTCCGACAGACGGCCCAATTGCTGGGGATCCCTCTGGCGCTGGTGGTCAGTTGGCAGCCGGGGGAGAGCCGGGCTCAGCTCCAGCCATCTTTTGCTGCCGGGACGGAGACCGGCCCCACCGAGATCGATCTGCAAGATCCCCTACTGGCCTACGCGCTGCAGTCGGCAGAACCTCTGCCGCTCACCCAGGAGCAGATCCCCCCTGCCAGCCGCACTTGGCTCAGTCGCGTCAGCGGTGCGGAGCACTTTGCTGCCGGCCTGGGATCCTGGCTGCTGGTGGCGCTGGGGGAGACAAACTCCTCGCAGGCGGGAGCTTTGGGAGTTTTGATCTTGGGGGCAGAAGCGGGCAAGGTTTGGGATCCCGACGAGCGGGCGGCTGTGATGTTGATCGCCCAGACCTGCGGCTGGACGGTGCGGCGCTTGCTCTGGATGCAAACTTTGCAAGAGCGGCAGGAGGTGCTCAGGGAGTTGAACTGGTACAAGCACCGCCGCCTGCTGGATATGCAGAATGCCCTTCTGGACAGCCTGCACCGCCTGGGTCAGGTGCCGGAGATCCCCGGAGACGAAGCCACCCGCTGGCAAAAAGTAGTGGAAATTGGCAGAGGGCTGCGGGATCTGACCGTCTCCACAAGGCCGTTGTTGCAGTCGGAAACTTGGCAGGTGCAGCCGCAGTCGCGGTCGGTGCCCTTGGCAACCTTGGTGCGCAAAAGCCTACGCCGAGTGGAGGCCCTGACCCAAAAACGCAAGCTGTGGCCGCGGGCCCATGGGGACATGAGCATTGCCGTCCAGGGGGATCCCGAACGACTGGAGATGGTGCTCTGGGAGGTGTTGACAGCCGCTGGTTTGCGCAGCCCGGAAGGGGGGCGGCTGGATCTGTGGAGCCAAGCCAGCGTTCGCGATAGCGATGCGGAGCCCTTTGGCTATGCAGAGCTGCTGGTGGTGGATCAGGGCAGCTTCGACCCTCACCTGATGGCCGCCCTTCAGTTGGATCCGAACCAGGTGATCTACGCGGATCCTCTGCTCAAGTCGCCTCTATCGGTAAGTCCTGGTCTGGAACTCAGCCTGTGTCAACGGGTGGTGCAGCGGATGGGGGGCCAGCTCTCCTTTTACCTCTCTTCCGATGGGCGTTGTGTCTCTCGGCTGCTCCTGCCGATGGGCAGCGACGAGCCCCATCCCCCTGGGTAGGAAAAAGCTGTGTTGCCGGTCACCTTAGGGGGACAAGGTTCTGAGCAGCCAAAACAGGGGCAGTAGAGCCAGTAGGCCGCGATCCAGCCGCCGCAGTTGTAGGCGGTGCCAGCGCAGGGGATGGTCTGGGCCGGTCAGCCCACGGGCTTGCATCGCCATGGCCGTCTGTTCCGCACGCAGGAGCAAGTTTTCAAAAAAGCGCTCCACCAAAGCCAGCAGGGTTTGGATCCCGCCCCGGAAACTCAGGGATCCCCAGCGCACATCCCGAGTTCGCACCGCCCGCGTCAAGTTTTGCACCTCTTCCATCACCAGAGGCAGAAAGCGTAGCGCCAAGGTGAGGGTGAGAATCACTTCGGCAATCGGCCAGCTCCAACGTCGGAGAGGCTGCAACAATTGGCCGATCCCTTCGGCAATTTCTTCGGGGGCCGTGGTCAACAAAAACAAATGGGTGGCGTAGAGCAACGTAAAAATGAGGGTGCCCAGCCGCAGCGCCACCGATAGAGAACGGCGGGAGACCTGAAAGGTTCGCCCCAACAGGGAAAATTGAACAAGGCGGTAGCGGTAAGGGGTTTGCCAAGCACGGGTTTGCTCCCGCCAGGCACGGTCTGGGGATCCCTGTTCTACGGCCAAGTCGAAGTGCCCTGCACCGCTAACGGGAACAGCGGGGATCCCGGTCAGCCCATAGCCCACCACCTGCATATCCTGCCGTTGCGGTTGGGGAAAAACCCCCAATCCATCCGGCGCCAAGCTGGTGATCCCAAAGGTGAGCAGGCTCAGGGCCAGCACCAGGGAGAGTTGGCCCGACCAAACCCGGCGCGGCAGACGGGCCGCCACAGTTAGCAGCAGAAGAGCCACCACCACGGCTAAGCGCCAACCATTGCCGGCCAAAATGGGGCTGAGGAGAAAGCTGAGCAGCCAGGCCAGCTTAACCCGCGGATCCAGGCAATGTAGCCAGGTGCGAGGCTCTTCCAGATAAATCCCTAACGGGGCATTGCGCAGAATATCCACAACAGTTGAGAAGGAAGCAGGCTATACCCCCTGGTCGCGACAGCACTGCGGAGCAATAACGGCTGGCAGCAAGGGAGAGCTAGGGCCGTTCCACCAGACGGGTAGAGCCCGACTGGGCAGCGACCCATCCCCCCGGAGCCCCATCTCGCTCGATGCGCAGCCAGACGGGCACTTGTCCCTCACCGGCCTGCACCTCTACCACCCGCAGCAGGGCTTGGCGTGGGGCTGTCCCGACAATGGCTCCTGTCAGGCTGGGTTGCTGGCGAATGTTGATGCCATCGTTGGAGATCACCCGCACCTGTTGTACTCCTTGCCACTCCGCCAGAGGGCCAGTTAGCTCAGGCGGGGGAGCGGGTTCTGTCTGGCCGGGATTGTTGTTCGCGAAAGCGTCGCGTGGCGATATGTCAACCGGCGGCTGCTCAATTTGCACCTGGGGCTGCTCCAGCGGCGGTGCCGGTGGCGGCGTGAACAGGCCCCGCAGCATTTGCCAGATGACCAATAGGGAGAGGATGCCCACACCGACCACCCCGGCCATTCGCGCCAGCGGTGCGGAGCCCAAACGAACGCCAGCGGGAAAGGTAGGACGCTTACGGCCCCCCAAGCGGCTGCGGCGGTAACGCTCCACATCCTGCAAACCGATCGCGCCAGCGGACCTTAGGCCCTGGACTCCGTCCCGCTGAGGGGAACGGTCTTGGGCGCGTTCGCGACAGCGGTGCGGAGCACTAGAACTCTCATCGGCAAGAGAAGAGACGCCTGCTTTGGGGGTGCTGCGGTAAGAGGGCAAATCCGAGAGGCGCGGGGGTTCTGGCACCCCCTGTTGCCAAGGGGCGGGTGGGCGATACAATTCCTGGGTTGGCTCAGGACCCACCACGGCAGGCAAATGAGGTGGGGGATGGGGGGCTTGTTCGCGACAGCGGTGCGGAGCACTGGGAGAGAGCATCCCTGCCGGCGGGTCTTCGCGGCTGGGCATTTCGTCCAGGTAAGCTTGTACTTGGGGGTTGTCGAAGTAGGCTTGCAACGTCACTTGGGCGGCTTCCAGACCGCGAAATTCCGGGAACACCTCCTCCTGAAACCATTTTTCTGTGAAGCGGCACAGACCCGGCAGATGGTCGGGAGAACCGGCGGAGTGTTCTTCGATAAACTGCAAGGCCTCTACTTCTTGGGTGGAGCGCAGATGGGCGAGCGCGTCTTCGGTCTGCCCCAGCAACAGACTACAGATGGCCTGCTCCAGATGCACATCCTGCCGCTGCGCCAGACGAGCCAGGTAGCCGCGAGCACGCCGCACCAGAGCCGGGCGGTTTTCCAGATAACCTGCCGCCAGCAACACCTGCACGGCCAAGTAGGCGGCCACCATCGAGGGACGCTCAGCCTCCCGCTCGAACAACTCCTGCTGTTCTTTGAGGGTGAGGTGGCGACGTACCCGTTGGATAAAGCGCAGGAAATCTTCGGTGCTGAGGCCAGAGCCATCTTGCCCCATCCCCTCGATGCCGCCCCGTTCGTCCAGCATGGCTTTGAGGAGAGCCAGTCCCTGCTGTCGCTCCCCGTTCCCATCAGCGGTGTGTCTTCCAGCTTGGGCGGGAGCACTTTGGCTGAGGAGTTGCAAAATGCGATAGGGACGCAGCTTGCCCAAATCGATACGGATCTCCGCTTGCATCTGCGGAAAGGCCTGATACTCCTCCAGCTCCGCCAAGCCCGCCTGTAGGGAACGCGCCGCCTCTTCATAGGATCCCTGTTGCCAGGCTTCTCGACCCAGTGTCAGACGAGCGATGGCCCGCGCCAAAATGGCATCGGAACGAGCAGGGTGGCCCTGCTCCAGCATATGTTGAGCCAAGTCCAAGGCAGCTTGGTATTCTCCGGCTTCGCAATACAAGCACAGCACTCCCGGCAAGCGTGTTTCCTCCACCGTTAAGGTGGGATCCACCGGCATGAGATGTTCGTCGTAGTTTCGCCGTGCCTCAGGGTTAAGCAGCACAGAAGCTGCCTCTTGGATCATTTGAGCGCGAGCTTCCACAGCCTGTGGCGAGAACTCCAGCAGCCAGGAGCGCTCGCCCGGCTTGAGATCGATTCGCTCCCGGTATGCCTGCTCAATCTGATGCTCATCTGCCCGTGCCGACAGCATCAAAACCCGATAGTAGTCGAGGGGCACCCGCACCGTCATGGTTTTTGTCCGCGCTCTCCTGTTCGTGCCAGCGGGACGGAGTCCTTGGACAACTTACCCGCATCGACTTAACTGTAGTCCTTTTCGTGGGTAAAAGGGATCCCCCCTCGGGAATCGCTGCTCCGCCCCTACCAGTTCCAGCTACCCGGCTCTCCTTTGAAAGGGCCTACGACCTTTGAGGTGATCCAACCGCCGTAGAAATCTCCGGGTTGAGGCCGGACTCGTTCTCCACCTACCCGGCACTCCTGCACACGGCCTGGATAAAAGGCAAGGTAGTCGCGGATGGGCAAAAACGCCGGGCTGGGATCCGGATAGCTCCAGGCGGCATCTACGGCTGTTTGGGATCCGACCTGAACTGTCCAGTAGCAGGCAGCCCCTTTGAACTCACAGAAAGAGGTGCGAGAGCTGGGGCGGAGATACTGCAGTCGAACGTCGGTGGGGGGAATGTAGTAGGTGGGCGGGTGGTTGGTTTCCAGGACGCGGTAGCAACGGCGGCTTTGGGCAATGAGCTCGCCATTGACTTTGGGCAATGAGCTCGCCATTGAAGAGAACTTCCACCAGTTCTGTGGTGGGCTCCAGACGAGGTGGGCGCGGATAGTCCCAGACAGATTCTTGTCCTGGATGGGGAGAAATCGGTTGGGGAGACATAGGTCAATATCTTCAATATCTAAAGCAGACGGGTGGCCTCTACCAGTTTGGCGTACTGGATCAGCAGCAAAGACTGTTGCTCCGGCAAAGGCTGAATAACTCCCTGCTGCTGCAGACGGCTTAGCACCGCCGTGGCTGTCTCTCGGCTAACCTGGCTGAGATCGGCCAAATCCTGGGGGGGAGGGTAGACAATGCGCATCCCCTGGGCGGTCTTCTCGCCAAAAGCTTCCGCCAGTTGCACCAGCGTATGCACCACTCGCAGCGGGGGGCTCTGCTGGTCAAGATCCGCCTGCAAGTTGGCCAGGCGCAGGCGACGGGAGAGGCTGCAGGCCAGCTGGTAACACAGTTGCGGCTCCCGCAACATCAGCGCTTTGAAGGTTGCCGCCGGGATCCCGGCCACCCGCAGCGGGGTTAGGGCCAGCACATCTCGCGAGCGGGGAGCTTCGTCCAGTACCGCCATTTCCCCCACCCAAGCGCCCGGCCCCAGCAAGGCAAGGGTTTTGGTGCTGTCTTGCGCCCGCAAAGCCCGCCGCACCTTAGCCCAGCCGGCGAGGATCAGATAAACTACGCTGCCCCAGGCATCTTGCATGAAGAGGGCCTGTCCCGCCGGGATATCCCGCAGCTTGACCTGGGATCCCAACCATTGCAAGGACGTTGCCGAAAGTTCGGCCAACATGGGTACCGCCTTGAGCTCGGAGAGGACGGCAACAGGAGCATCGGAAGCCATGGCGGGTCGGACGTTTCACCATACCGCAAGCCCACTGTAGCCCAGTTACCAACTCAAGAGCTATCCTGCAATCCACCACCCCGCCATGTGCGCCAAGATCTAGTGAGGAGGTGGTCTTGCTGTGGAGTCTTGCCGGTATGGCCCTCAGAGCCTCTAGAGCTACCCTGCGGTTGAGGGTGGGGGGAACCCAAACTCTGCCATTTCGTCTGGGCAACAGAGGTTCTGTCTGGGAGGGGATCCCTCCGCTGTTGCTGTTGTTACAACCTATGGATGCCTATGGATGCTGCCCTCAGCGACATCAGTGGCCAGCGCTGGTCGGTCTTGGTGAAGAACGTGCCTGTGCGGCCCGAAAAGCTCGCTGATGTGGATCTGGTGCTGATCTGTCAGCAGGGATCCCAGCCCCATCGGGAGGCTTTTGCCGAGTTGATGCGTCGCCATCAGGCCCATGTGGACAAGGTGCTCTATCATCTTGCCCCGGACTGGCAGGACCGGCATGACTTGGCCCAGGAAGTTTGGATCCGGGCCTACCGCCACCTGAAACGCCTACAGGAGCCGGCGAAATTTCGCAGTTGGCTGGGGCGGATTGCCACCAACCTGTTTTACGACGAGCTGCGCAAGCGCAAACGGCAGCAGCAGCCCCTTTCTCTGGATGCGCCGATTCAGATGCGGGATAGCGAGATGGAGTGGGAGCTGCCCAGCGAGAGCCCCAGCCCCCATGAGCACCTCGCCACCTGCGAGTTCTACGAGCGATTGCACCAAGCCGTCCGCGACCTGCCGCAGGCCTTTCGCCAGACAATCCTGCTGCGGGAAATTCAGGGAATGGCTTATGAGGAAATTGCCGAGATCACAGGGGTGTCTTTGGGCACTGTTAAGTCTCGCATTGCGCGCGCCCGCGCCCGCCTACAATCCACCCTAAAACCCTACCTTAATGGTGAATGACCATGGTTCGCGGCAACCCCAACCCCGACCCCAGGGATCCCCAGCAAGAGCTGCCGGTGGTGGATGAGCGCTTTGAACAGTTGAGCGCCTACCTGGACGGGGAATTGTCGTCCCAGGAAGCGCGGCAGGTGGAAGATTGGCTGGCCAGCGATCCCCAAGCGCGGCAACTGTACAGCCAACTGGCAGCTTTACAGGCCGGTTTGGCCAACCTCAAGGCCCCAACCTTGAACTCCACCCAGACGGAGCTGTTGATCAGCCGTGTGTTCGCTGAGCTGGATCGGCGGCCAATGCTCGACCTGGGCTGGCGGCAACGTAAGGGCACCCCTTGGGGACGGGTGGCAGCGGCTGTAGTGGCCTTGGCAGGGGCGGGCTGGGTGGGATGGCGTTGGTCTCATCCCCAGCCTTTGGTATCGCTGGAAGATCCGCCGGTGCGCGTGGCCATCGTGCCTGCCTCTGCTCGTGTTGCCCAACGCTATCTTTTCGAGGCGGGGCAAAAACAAGATGCCTACTCGATTTTGTTTGAGACAATCCCCAACCGTGGATCTCGCCCCGCCAACGCGACCAGGGCCGAGGTGGGCTGGGAATGACCTGAGCAGGCTTGAGAAAGACTGAGGAGCGCAGGGTGGAAAAAGCAGTTCGCTGGGCTTGTGGGCTAGGAGTCTGCCTTTGGCTATGCAGTCTGGGATCCCTGTCGGCCCAGGCAGATCCCAGCAGTAGCCATCTGGCAACGCCGTCCGCGCCGGCGGGACGGAGTCCGAAGCAGTTGCACTCCTCTCCCAGTGGACAGGAGCCTGCCCCCCAGCCCACAAACCTGCCTTCACCCGGATCCCGTCTCACCCCTGCCCCCGATCAAAACCAATGGGCCCCTCCCAAGACGGAGCTATCGCCCTTTCCGGACTTCCCCCTTCTCAAGGAGTTGGATCCGCCCCCGCCAAGCTTGGCCGACCTGGGCATCCATTGGGATCGCTTGGCCCTGCTGCCGGATCCCGAGCTGGCAGAGGAAATGGATGTGGAGTTCAGCCGCCGTCTAGCCCGCCTAAACCGGCAAATTGCCAACCAACAAGAGCGCCTCTACCGCCTTTTGCAAACCTGGGACTCCGACGAGGCCGATATCCGCCAAATTCAGGCCCAACTGAGCCAGTTGCGGACAGAACGGGATCGCCTAGCTCTGGAACACCTGTTGATGCTGCGGCAGCTGCAAGAGAACTTCGCCCTACCTCTACCCGACCGCTCTGCTGCCAGCCCTCCCTGAGGAGTCCTTGGGTTCGGGTTATGATCTGAGGGAGGGGCAGACGCAACCACCAACGGAGCTGAGGGATGGCCAAAGTGCCCAGCAACCCAGAAATTGAGCAATTGGCCGCTGCCATTGGCAAGGAAGTTTACATCGATGTAGCCCGCTGGCATCTTTACCTGCGCGACGCCCATCTGCATACTCTTTTGGCGGAGCGACTGGCACCCCAGGTGATGGCAGGCAAGGTGGATGAGGACGCCGTCACGGAGATCTTGCAAGGGATCCCGGTGAAAGTGGGGGGTGGGCGCAAAGAATTGCCTCTGGCCGATCTCCTGCCGATGCAAAGCCTGCTTAACCTGCTGGACGTGCTGGAGGAGTTCAGCCGCAAATGGGCCCAATAGAGAAAGGTAGAGCGGTGCATCATCAGTCTAAACCTATGCGGCCTGGCCCCTGGCTCAAGCTCGGCAGCCTTATTCCGCTGCTCTGGCTGTTGTCGGCCTGTCAGGGAACCGAGTGGGGAGAACGGCTGGAGCGCGCTGTACGCCCAGTGGGCCCGCCCACAGCCCAATCTGAGCCGCTGGCACCTCCCTCGCCTCAACCTTCGCCGGGATCCATCCCACCCTCTATCTCGATCCCCACTGCTCCCGCCCCCTCTTCACCTCTGCCCAGCCAGGACAGCAGCCGCTTTACAGACTTGGAGCCCGGATCTCTGGTGGCTCGTTCGGTGGGATACCTGGATCGGCTGGGAGTTTTTGCCGATATCTCCAGCAGCGAATTTCAGCCGCAGCGCAGCGTTCGTCGCGGAGAATTTGCCCGTTGGCTGGTGTTGGCCAACAACGCCATCCACGCCGATGAGCCCAGCCGGCAAATCCGCCTGGGATCCCCCTCGGAACGCCCCCTCTTTTTGGATGTGCCGGAAGAGGATCCCAACTTTCGCTACATTCAAGCCCTGGGAGCTGCCGGCATAATTGCCGGAGATGCCAATCGAGAGTTTCGCCCCAACAGCCTGCTGTCCCGGGCGGAGTTAATCCGCATGAAGGTGCCCCTGGACTTACCTCCCGGCCAGATCAAGGGATCCCGAGCGGAGCTGGAGGAGCGCTGGGGGTTCACCGATGCGGCGCAAATTCCTCCTGAAGCCATTCCTGCTCTGGTAGCCGATCGCAGCCTAGAGAATGCCTCCACCGTGCTGCGCACCTTTGGCCCCATCCGCACCTTCAACCCCTTCGAGCCGGTTAGCCGCGGGGAAGCCGCCATCGCCCTGTCGGCTTTTGGGGAACGAACGGCCCAAGACGCCCTACCCCAGCCGCCAGCCCTGCCAGACCCAACCCCTGAGCCTCAGCCTTCTCCCCCTGCCGCAGAACCGGAGCAGACGGCTTCTCCCGAGCCGGATCCCACCCCTGCCTCTCCCTCGGATGCTGCTGATGAGCCCCCTGGGCAGACCCGACCCAACCCCCCGGAAGTCGCCCCAGGAGAGGGTAGGATCGTCACGCCGGGTAAGCCCTAACCCTGAAGTGAGCGAGGATCCCATTGGCGTATGCTGTTGGGCTCTGTCAGCAGATAGAACGCCTCAGAACCCCAGCAGGGATCCCTGCTACAGTCATTGCAAGGGGCAACCCAACGGCTCGTTCCATCGCTCCCCAGCTCCTTTTCCTTTCGAGAAAGCGGCTAGCAGTGAGGGCTGTGCAGCGCAGAGCACTTCCGTCGCCATTCCCTGGGCAGCATTGGCTCTTGACAGTCCCCTGAGCGCCCCTCTGCCGGGGAGAGCCCTTGCCACCTAATAAAATGAGAGAAGCCAACCTTGGAAAACCCGCAGGGATCCCAACTGTGTCCGCCATTGTTCCTGAAATCCGTTCTGACGATTTGCTGCGCTACACCGTGATTGGGTCGCGGCGGCCCAGCGTGTACTTTTGGGCGGTGGCGCTGACGGGAGGAGGGCTGGGTTTTGCCTTGGCTGGCCTTTCCAGCTATCTCCACCGCAATTTGCTCCCCTTTTCCGATCCCGCCAGCCTGGTGTTTATTCCCCAAGGCATTGCCATGCTCTTTTACGGGGTGCTGGGATCCCTGGCGGGACTGTACCAATGGTTGAGTTTGTATTGGAACCTGGGGGGCGGCTACAACGAGTTCGACCGGCGCACGCAGAAGATAACTCTGGTACGGCGAGGCTTTCCGGGCAAAAACCGTGAAGTCCGCCTGGAGTATGACTTTGCCGAGGTGCAGAGCCTGCGGGTGGAGCTGAGAGAGGGGCTTAACCCCCGCCGAGCCATTTACTTGCGGGTGAAAGGACGTGGTGACATCCCCCTCACCGGAGTGGGCCAGCCTCCCCCCCTGATGGAGATCGAAAACCAAGCAGCCGAGATCGCCCGCTTTCTCAACGTCAGCCTAGAGGGCATTTGATTCCCTGCGGTGCCATTGCTTTGACCCCGCCCTGCTGGTCGCTTGAGCGAGACGGAATCCCATCCTTGGGCAACAGTGAAACCATTGAGGGGGATCCAGAACTGTGGAGTCGAATAGAGAGTTGTCGAGATTGTTTTCAATGTAGCGGGATCTCTTCGAGGAATGATCTACCCTTGATGCCAGCGCAGTTGTTGCCTGGGAGAAGCCTGTGATGGCCAACCTGAACCCCTTCATTCCCCTACAGGCCAAGAAGCTGGGGTCTATTCTGTTTCGCCTCTGGCTAACTCTTCTGCTCTCATTGGGCTTGGCCTTGCTCACGCTGCTGCTGACCTCCCATTCCGCCCATGCTGCTCGCGGGCCCCTGTATCGCTTGGGCCGCCCAGAGGGGGCGGTCTCGATTGTGGCCTGGGCAGGCTATATCGAACGGGGAGAAACGGATCCCGCCTATGACTGGGTGACCGAGTTTGAGAAAGAAACCGGCTGCCAAGTCAGCGTTAAGGTGGCGGCAACCTCCGATGAGATGGTAGCCCTGATGAATGAGGGCGGCTTTGATCTGGTGACGGCCTCCGGCGATGCCACCCTACGCCTGATCAAAGGGGAACGGGTACAGCAGATTAACCCCCGCCTGATCCCCAGTTGGGAGACCATCGACCCGCGCCTGCGGGATGCTCCCTGGCATACCGTGGATGGCAAGCATTACGGCGTGCCCTATCAATGGGGATCCAACGTGTTGATGTACAACACAAAGGTTTTCCCGGAACCCCCCACCAGTTGGGATGTGGTGTTTGAAGAAAAAATCCTGCCAGACGGCAAATCCAACAAGGGCCGCATCCAAGCCTACGATGGCTCCATCTACATTGCCGATGCCGCCCTCTACCTGAAGGCCCACCGCCCAGAATTGGGCATCACGGATCCCTACGAGCTGACCCGCGAACAGTTCAATGCTGCTCTAGCTCTATTGCGACAGCAGCGGCAACTGGTTGGACGCTACTGGCACGATGCGGCGGTGCAGGTGGATGACTTTGTCAACGAAGGGGTAGTGGCCTCCAGCTCTTGGCCCTTCCAGGTCAATCTGTTGCGATCCGAAGGTCAACCTGTCGCCAGTGTGATACCGGAAGAGGGAGCCACCGGCTGGGCAGATACAACCATGCTCAGCGCCACTGTCAAACACCCCAACTGTGCCTACCTGTGGATGGAACATTCTCTGAACCCGAAGGTGCAGGGGGATCTGGCGGCTTGGTTTGGCTCGGTGCCGGTGGTGCCCGCCGCTTGTCAGGCCAGCGAGCTGCTGGGGCCAGAGGGATGCAAGACCAATGGCATCGACAATTTTGAGCGCATCTTCTTCTGGAAAACTCCTGTGGCCGATTGTGGCGATGGACGTATGGATTGCGTGCCCTACTACGAATGGGTGACCAACTACATCGCTGTGATCGGTGGGCGCTAATAGGCCGACCTTGAAGGGATCCCGGATCCCTCTGGGGAGACAGACCCTCGGCCCTGAGGAGCTAGCCCCACGCGCTGCCCAGCACTGCTTTCCAAAACTTCGAGGCAGAGAGAATCCCAAAAACTATGCTTCGCCAGTCTGAGCAGACGCACCCAGGGATCCCTCGACTGCCACCTGAAGTCTTGCCGACTCTGGAAGGAAGGCTTGTGCGGCTGGGAACCCCAAGAACGGGCTTTGCTCCACTGCCTGGATGGAGAGGGTAAAGAGGGGATTGGAGAGGATCCCGGCAAAGATGGTGGCCACCAAAGTGAACACCAGGCCCACCCGCAGAGCCTGCATGCCTTCCGCCTGCCAGTTGGTCTCGGGGTAATTCCGCACCGAAACCGACATCTCCTGCGGCTCTTTCACCACGATGGTTTTCACCACCCGCACGTAGTAGTAGATGGAGATGACGCTGGTGACCAACCCCACCAACACCAAGGTATAGGCCCCCGCCTGCCAACCGGCCCAGAACAGATACAGCTTGCCGAAGAAGCCCGCCAGAGGGGGCAATCCACCCAACGAGAGCAGACAAATGCTCAAGCACAGGGTGAGGAAGGGATCCTTCTGGTAGAGGCCGCTGTACTCGTTGATTTCGTCGGTGCCGGTCTTCAGGCTGAACAGGGTGATGCACAAAAAGGCCCCCAAGTTCATGACCAAATAGACCATCAAGTAGAAGATCAAGCTGGCATAGCCGGCCTCAGTGCCCGCCACCAAGCCGATCAAAACAAAGCCCGCCTGACCGATGGAAGAATAGGCCAGCAGCCGTTTGAGGCGGGTTTGGGCAATCGCCACCACGTTCCCCAGCACCATGGTCAAAATGGCCAGCACCGAGAGCACCGCCCGCCACTCTTCCGTCATGGCCGGAAACACGGTGGCCAGAAAGCGCACCGCCAAGGCAAAGCCTGCCGCTTTGGATCCCACCGACAAAAAGGCCACCACCGGCGTTGGGGATCCCTCGTAGACATCAGGAGTCCACTGGTGAAAGGGCACTGCCGCCAACTTAAACCCGATACCACCAATGCAGAGCACCAAAGCGATGATCCCTGCCAAACCGGCATCCCCCATGGATGAGGCGATGGCTTCCAGCTTCGTTTGCCCGCCCGAAAGGCCATAGAGTAGGGACATGCCGTAGAGGAAAATGGCCGTGCTGCTGGCCCCGATCAAGAGATATTTCAGGGCTGCCTCCGAAGAACGGGGATCCCGCTTGGTATAGCCGGCCATCAGGTAGCTGGCGATGCCCAGCGTTTCTAAAGATACAAACACTAGGATCAAGTCCGTCGCCCCGGAGAGGAACATGCCCCCCAAGGTGGCCGTGAGCAGCAACACATAAAACTCGCCTGTGGGCGCTCCGGACTGAGAGATGTAGCGCTCCGCCATCATCACGGCCAGTACCGCCGTCCCCACCACCAGGCCACGGAAGAGAATGCTGACGGGATCCGCTGCAAAGCTGCCCAAGAAGCTCTCCAACTGGGGCTGCTGCCATTGCAACACCAAGGTCACCAAGGCCCCGATCAAGCCAAAGATGGAGAGGGCCGGAAGACTTTTGCGCGCCGCCGAACCACCGACCAAATCCACCACCAAGACGAGCAAGAGGGTGAGGGTAACCACCACTTCTGGCCAAATGGCACCGGCATACAGGTTTCCGGTTGGGGCAAAGACATCCATAGGGGAAGACATGAAGACAGATGAAGGGGATCCACAGCCAGCATACCGCGATTTCCGGTCTCTCTTTCCGCTTCCGGCATCTCTTCTCCCAATCGTCTCCATCAGCACTCTCAATCCACGGGCTCAGTAGAGCTTGGCGCTGGAGGTGAGCACCAGCTTCAGGCGGGCGTGGATCAGGTCCAAGTCCGCCAGCCCCAAGTCGATCTCGCCATCGACGACGATGCCGGTGTGGATCAGCCGATCCAACAGTTCCAGCAGGGATCCCTCGCGGTGGGGTTGTCCGGGGTAGTAGTCCCCCTGGCGGGGCAGGAGGGTGCCCAGATCTCCGAGCTCCAGGTTCAAATCCGCTGGGTCGATCTCCAACAGGCTGCAGATTTGTCGAATTTGCTCCCGCAAGGCTTGTAGGCTGCTGCCGGCCCGCTCAATCTGCTCTGCAGAAAGGCGCTCGGCCTCCATTTGCCGCACCACCTGCGCCTCCATCAACTGCCGCAACAGCTCCACCAAGGTCAGCACCAGAGAGGCCAAACCGGCTTCCGGGCGTTTCCGGCCAGGGGTGGGCCGAGCCTGGCTCAAGTCTTCCGAGCTGGCGGGACTGATAGAAAAGCGCGGCGGGGGAGAAGGGGCAATCCAACGGTCAAAGGGCTGGCAAAGCTGTTCCAGGCTGAGCAAATGGAGACGGGGATCCCGAGCGGCCTCTTCCCTTTCCTCTGGTAGGTTGTAGCCCCAGTCGGCCAAAAACAAGAGAACCTGCTCCAGCTCCGGCACCCTCTGCACCTGGCGCAGCGTTTGCAGGCGATCCTCCACAAACCACAGCTCCTCAGCCGGCAGTTGGGCGGCAGCCAGTAGCCGCTGTAAAGTGGTGGCCTTGGGGGCGCGCACCTCCTTGCCCAGAATGCGGTGGCGTGGCAGTTGGATCCCTGCTCGGCCCAAGAGCTGCTGGATGAACCGTCCCTCTTTGGTGCTGAGGATGGCCAAGCGCGGCTCCCCTGCAGCCTGAACCTGGCGTAGCCAAGCCGCCACCCCCGGATAAAAGCGGTGTAGCCCCAGCCACCCCTGCAGATCCTCTTCAATCCAACGATCCCGCACCCGATCCAACGCTTGGATTAGAGAGAGGGCAGGGATCCCTGACTGCTGCAACAACTGCTGACGCCAGCCCGGCCAGTCTTGGCGCAAGTCCTCCTCCCGGATCCCTTCCTGTAGCCCCCACAACAACAGAGGCATCTCCCAGCCGGTCTCGATCAGCGGGCGCAGACGGTCAAAAGCAGGACGCAGCGGCTCTAGCTGAGCAGGAGCCAAGCCCCACACCTGAGCACAAACGCGGCAGGAAGAGGCAAAATACTCCGCCCGCCCATCGCAGAGCACACCATCAAAATCCAGAACCAGAATGCGGGGGGACATTCGCCGGGGCCTAGCGAACTCCATACCTGAGTCCCCCTGAGGGCAAGTTGCAAAAATGGGGCCAGAGGCCAAGTTAATTCAACCAAACTGTTCCACCGGAGTGGCCCAACCTAATTGGATTCCGAGATACGAACGGACTGGATCTCCACTGGATTCAGCGGGCGATCCTGGGGGCCGGTGGGAGCCGTTGCAATTTTATCCAACACATCCTCTCCCTCGATCAATTGCCCGAAGATCGTGTAGTTGGGAGGCAGCGGATAGTCGGCGTGCATGATAAAAAACTGGCTGCCGTTGGTGTTGGGGCCAGCATTGGCCATCGCCAAAGTGCCGCGGCTGTAGGGACGTTGCACCGGCTCATCGGGAAAGCGGTACCCCGGCCCACCCCGCCCCGTGCCCGTGGGATCCCCACCTTGGATCATGAAGCCCCGAATCACGCGGTGAAAGATGACACCATCGTAGAAGTGGTCGTTGGCCAAAAAGACGAAATTGTTGACGGCGAGGGGAGCTTCTTGCGGGAACAGCTCCAGAACCATTGTGCCGGCGGTGGTCTCCATCGTGGCCGTGTAGGACTTGGCCGGGTCGATCACCATCGGGGGGGGATTGTTGTAGGTTTTCACGGGTTTGCCCAAGTGTTGTGCCAGGAGCAAATCGCGAGAAGAATGCGGGCGGGCCAAAACAGGGAGAGCACTCAACCCCACCCAAAGCACCACCATCAGCACAGCTAACTTCACCAGGCTGGCCAACTTAGATCGCGCACGCACGTTTCTTGCAGGAAAGCTCCATCCCCATCGTACCAGGATTCTGTCCGAGCTTAATCTTCCCCGGACTTGGATGGAGACTTGGCCCGCCGCACCAGCCAATAACTTACCGAGAGGGCCAACGTCGCTGCCCCCAAGCCAATGAGCTCCAACCCCCCCAGCTTCTCGAAATCGAAAATGATGATCTTGCGGGCCACCGCAATCAAAGAGGTGACGATCACCAGCTCCACCTGCACCACCTGCTTTTGCAAGTAGGCGGTAATGTTCTCCAGAATTTCCAGCGCAATCAGAATATTTAAAAAGAGGCCGAAGATCTCGATTAAAGTGGTGGAGAAAAACCCAGTTGGCTCGGTCAACAAATCTGCCACCAAGAACCGGGCCAAGTCCACCACTGCTACTGTGATTAGCCCGATCATCAAAATTGACAGTAGCTTCGAGATCAGGCTTTCCAGGCGGGTGATGGCCCGCAAAAAGGGATCCTCCTCTTCTGTCTCGTGGGGATTGTGCAACAGCCACTTGAGAAACCGCATCGCCAACCCCGACAGATCCAAACCCTTATGTCCTGATCCTGAGACAACATTATCCGTCCCAACCGTCTTGCCGGGAAGCAGGCAGGGATCCCTTGGGGCGATGATTGCGACACCGCTCAGAACAGTATTTCACCTCCGACCAACAGTCGGCCCACTTTTTGCGCCAGGTGAAGGGTCGCTGACAGGTGAGACAAATCTTGCTGGGCAAATCCGATTTCTTCCGTTGGCGTGGCATGGTGCACTGCAAAACAAGGTCAACTCTGTAGTCAGTTTAACAATCCTACCGGATGCTGACCGTTACCATCACGGAAGTGTTTAGTCTGCGCCCCACCTTAGCAAAAGCTGAAGTCTGAACCTAGAGAAATCGAGTAGCCTCTTGAAATCCGGCGAGATCTCTGCCCTGTGTCTGCAGGGATCCCTGAAGGAAGTTGGGTTTGCTGAAAGGTTAGCCGCCTCCATCCTGTACTGAGTAAAGTTCTTAACACCCGCTTGTGAACTTGAGCTTGAGTTTGTATGAAATCTCAACCAAATGGGACGAATGTAGCTGTTCAGAACTCTCCTCCTCCACTGAAGCGGGTTGAGGTACGGCTCAGCAAACCCGGCAACCGAGCGACCCAAGCCTCGCTTTCGGAAGACTCAGTGGGCGTATTTTTGCGGGAAATGGCTCGCTACCCACTCCTCAATGCCGAGCAGGAAGTGAAATTGGGACGGCTGATTGCAGAGGGGGGAGCCGCCGGGGAACGGGCGAAACGGGAATTGGTTAGGGCCAACCTGCGCCTGGTGGTCTCGATTGCCAAAAAGTACTTAAATCGCGGTGTGCCGTTTCTGGATCTGATTCAAGAAGGCACCATTGGCCTGATCCGAGCCGCAGAAAAATTTGAGTACGAACGCGGCTACAAGTTTTCCACCTACGCCTACTGGTGGATTCGCCAAGGGATCACCCGCGCCGTTGCCAATCAGGGGCGCCTGGTGCGGATCCCGGTGCATATGGTAGAAAAGCTCAACCAGGTGAAGCGGATCCGGCGGGAGCTGACCGAGACCCTAAACCGTCGCCCCACCCAAGCGGAAATTGCCGAAGCTCTGGAGATTTCCCCCGACAAGCTGGACGCTCTCTTAACCCTCTTGGAAGCCGGTCGCCAAACCCTTTCGCTACATACTCCAGTTGGCAAAGAGGAGGATAGGGAGCTGATGCAGCTTATCGAGGACGCCAACAGCCTCACTCCCGAATCGCAAATGGACTTGCACCTGCTGTCTGCCCAACTGGAAGAAATGCTGGAGCAGCTCAGCCCCCGAGAGCAAGAAATCCTCAAGCTCCGCTATGGGCTGAAAGATGGCCACCTGCACACTCTCTCCGAAATTGGTCAGCTCTTCGGCCTCTCTCGGGAGCGCGTCCGACAAATTCAAGCACGAGCCATGCGCAAACTGCGCCATCCACGCCGACAGGAAATTTTGGCGGACTGGATGACCTCGTTTTAGGCAGTAGGCCACGGCTGCTCCACAGGCGAAACCCAGGATTCCGCAGCAGTTTATGTTCAGCAAAGCTCTGCAGAACCAGGACCAGAGGCGTGCCCCCACTTTTGGACAAGGGATCTGTCCACTAGCCGATGTTCTGCAACTGCAGGGGGTGAGGCCGAGGGCGGCTGCGCAGGGCAGCTTCGATCAATCCCAAAAAGAGGGGGTGGGGGCGGTTGGGGCGGGAGCGAAACTCCGGATGGAACTGGGTGGCGATGAAAAAGGGGTGGCTGGGCAGCTCGATAATCTCCACCAAGCGGTTATCCGGCGAGACTCCGCTGATGATATAACCAGAGTCCAGAAAAAGGCTGCGGTAGGCATTGTTAAACTCATAGCGATGGCGGTGCCGCTCGTAGATGATGGCCTCACCGTAGAGCTTGGCCGCTAGGGTATTGGGCATGATGCGACAGGGATAGAGGCCCAGCCGCAGGGTTCCTCCCAGATCTTCCACATCTTTCTGCTCCGGCAGCAGGCTGATGACAGGGTGGGGGGTATCAGGATCAAACTCATAGCTATTGGCCCGCTCCAGGTGGGCAATGTGACATCCCCAGTCGATCACCGCGCACTGCATGCCCAGACACAGCCCTAGGAAGGGAATGCCTTGCTCGCGCACGTAGCGGATGGTAGCCACCTTGCCCTCGATGCCGCGATTGCCAAACCCCCCTGGCACCACTACCCCATCCACACCAGCCAGTAGGGCTTCCGGCCCCCGCTCCTCGACTTCCTCAGAAGAGATCCAGCGCAGGGTGACACCGGCATTGAGGGCTAGCCCAGCATGGCGCAGGGCCTCGGCCACGGAAAGATAGGCATCTGTAAGGCGCACGTATTTGCCGACAATGGCAATCTCCACCTGCTCTTGGGGGTGGTGCAGCCGCTGCACCAGGAGCTCCCACTCCCGTAGATCTGGCTGCTGCGGATCCAAGTTGAGAATCTCCAAAACCCGCTGCGCCAACCCCTCCTGCTCGAGCACCAAAGGCACATCGTAGATGCTGGGGGCATCCTGAGCCTGAATCACACATTCCACCGGCACATCGCAAAACTCGGAGATCTTCTCCTTGATCCCGCGGGGCAATGGCTGTTCGCAGCGGCACACCAACACGTCCGGCTGGATACCAATAGAGCGCAGCTCCTTCACCGAGTGCTGGGTGGGCTTGGTTTTCATCTCCCCTGCCGCTTTGATCAGGGGCACCAGGGTGACATGCACATAGGCGACATTGGCGCGGCCCACGTCCTTGCGAAATTGGCGAATGGCCTCCAAAAAGGGCAGAGACTCGATATCCCCCACCGTGCCCCCCACCTCCACCAGCACCACGTCGGGGTTGGTCTCGCGGGCCACCCGCCGGATGCGCTCTTTAATCTCTTGGGTAACATGGGGGATCACCTGCACCGTGCTGCCCTGGTAATCGCCGCGCCGCTCTTTGTGGATCACGGCCTGGTAGATGGAGCCGGTGGTAACGTTGTTGAGCTTAGACATGTTGGTGTCAGTGAAGCGCTCGTAGTGGCCCAAGTCCAGGTCGGTCTCGGCGCCGTCGTCGGTGACGAACACTTCTCCATGCTGGTAGGGACTCATGGTGCCGGGATCCACATTGATATAGGGATCCAGCTTCAAAATCGACACCGTGTAGTTGCGGGATTTGAGCAGGCGACCCAAGCTAGCCGCTACAATGCCTTTGCCGATGCTGGAGACCACTCCGCCCGTGACGAAGACAAACTTGGTCATAGCTTGGATCCCTTGCCTTTTTTTGATTATGCCAGGGATCCCTTAGCGCAGAGAGCGGATGGGGCCGTTGTAGAGGATGGTGGTTTGAAAGGTGCGCCTGTCCACCCGCACCTGGGTTTCAATGCTGGGCTGGACAAAGCCGGGCTCTCCCCCCCGGAAGGTGAAGATCCAAGCATCTTCAAACTCTTCAAACGGCGAGTCAATGGCTGCCCCGTGCATGGAAGCTTCGGCGCGATAGCGCTGCAGGCCCCCATTGGCGATCTCGGCAGCTTGGCGGGCCAGGTTTTTGGCGCGGTTGAGATCGCGGAAGTAGCGGCTGATCTCCTCAAAACTCCCCCTGGGCAGCGGTCGCTGGGGAGCAGGGGTTGCCGGCACAGGCCGGGGATCCGGCACAATGGGCAGGGTGGGAATGTCCGGGCTGGGGGGCAAGGGTTCGACGGGGATGGGAGTTCCAGAGGGGAAAAGAGGGGTGATCACCTGCGCTTGGGCAGCCCTTCCAACCAGAAGGGATCCCCACAGGAGAGCCATACCGACGGAGCTGACAGTAGAGACAAGAAAAGTGGGCTTCATGGAGCCATTCCTCGCAAAAGTTCTGGGTTGAGAGACGCTGCAGCTCTTGAATGGGATCCTATCGATTCAGTTCCTTACAACAGCAGAGTCAAAAGCCTCTCCTCTCCTTCCAACCCCGGTCACAGGCTTGGGTCGTTCACGCAACCTCGGCTGCTGTCAGCAATGTCTGCTAGATTTTTGGAGAGGATCCCTGGCCACAGTGGGAGGATCGGGGTTCAGCAGGAGCAGCCATGGAGTTCGTCACCCTCGCAGATGCAGGGCTAAGGTTGAGCCGGGTGGGCCTGGGCACTTGGGCGATGGGCGGCGGCTGGTGGGGCCCTTCCGACCGCCAGGAATCTTACACCACGATTCGCAAAGCCATTGATTTGGGCATAACCACCTTCGACACCGCTCCCATCTACGGACTGGGTGTTTCGGAGGAAGTGCTGGGGCAAGCGATCAAAGACTCAGGTTGCCGCGATCGGGTGGTTCTCGCCACCAAAGCGGGACTGGAGTGGACAAACAACAAAGTGGTGCGCAACTCCAGCCTGCCTCGCTTGGCCCAAGAACTGGAGGATTCTCTGCGCCGCTTGCAAACAGATGTGATCGATCTCTACCAAATTCATTGGCCGGATCCCTTGGAACCGATCGAAGAAACGGCGGCGTTTCTGGGGCAGTTGCTGCAGGAAGGCAAGATCCGCGCCATTGGGGTCAGCAACTTTTCCCCCGAACAGATGGATCGGTTTCGCCAGGTGGCTCCTCTGCACACCGCCCAGCCCCCCTACAACCTGTTCGAGCGGCAGATTGAAGCAGAGGTCTTGCCCTACTGTCGAGAGCATGACTCTAGTCAATAATAAGCTCAACTATACTGAAAATAATGTATAATATGTTCAGTACGGATTACTACCA